>CALBGF010000174.1 GCA_937893635.1 uncultured Mollicutes bacterium
AATAAAATTATGAAAAAGCGTATTATATATTGCTTTTCGTTACTATTATTATTTATTACTGGTTGCGCTTCTAATGATGAAAGTATTGTAATTAGTTTAAATATGAATACCAATTTTCCAACATGCACAACTTTAGAAAATGGTAATAATCAAAAAGCAAATGTTATATTGCTTCTTGGACAAAGTAATGCCTCTGGTGCTTCTATAACCGAATATCTTGAAATGAATGTTTCAAAAGAAAAATTTGAAGAATATGAAAACGGATATGATAATGTTTTAATTAATTTTTGTATTGATGATCAAACTTTTTCTTCTAATGGACAATTTGTAAAAACAAATTTAGAATGTGGAAGTGGTAATGGCTTTTTTGGGCCAGAAGTTGGTTTAGCGGAAGTGTTAAGTAGAAATTACGAAAAAACTTTTATTTTAAAGTATACTATGTCAGGTTATTCATTAAATTATCATTGGCTTAATGAAAATAAGCGAGCTTCAATTTATAATGCTTTTATTATTTATGCTCAAACATATTTAGATGCTTTGATTACCGCTAATTATGATATTAATTTATCCGCGATATGTTGGATGCAAGGCGAATCTGATACCACTATTGAAAAAGCAAATCGTTATTATGATAATCAAGTTTCATTTGTTTCATATTTGAGAGAAGATTTAAAAAAATATAGTAAAAATGAAATATATTTTATTGATGCCGGTATTTCTAATAGCCCATATTGTGAACCAGGATATCCAATTGTTAATAAGGCAAAAGAAAAATTCGCAGCTTTATCACCATATAACATTTATTTTTCAACAATTGATTTAGACTTTACTACAACATTAGAACCTGATTATAATCCTGATTTAGGTCATTATGATTCATTATGTGAAATAGCATTAGGTAATAAATTTGGTGAAGAAATTGTAAAAGTTATTAGTTGATATTAAAAATTCAAACTTGTTTATGATCTAGTTCATAATTAAGTTGTTTTTGTGTAAAATCTATGAATTAAAAAATTATCTCGTGGTATTCAATAAATGATTGAACTATATTCTCAATTAATGAAGTAATAGTATAAAATCACATACAAGTGCATACTAACAGTATAGTGGTCTCAAATTTGACATAAGGACACTACAATGTTACAATTATGTTGCTGAAGGGAATGATTATTATGAAAAAAACTTTAATTTTATATCATGGGTCAAGCGATATTATTGAAAAACCAAAGTATGGATATGGCAATTTAAGAAATGACTATGGTTTAGGATTTTATTGTACAAGCGACATCAACCTTGCAAAAGAGTGGGGAGTAAAAGCTGAAGAAAATGGATATGCTAATAAATATGAATTAAACATAGATGGATTAACTTGTTTAGATTTGTCAGATCCCAAGTATAACATTCTTCATTGGATTACGATATTATTGCAAAATAGAACTTTTGTTTTGAAAAATGATATCACAAAAGCAGGCAAAGAATATTTAATAAAGCATTTTTCTATTCCTTATGAAAATTACGATATTATAAAGGGATATCGCGCAGATGATTCATATTTTTCATTTGCAGAAGCTTTTTTAAATAATACTATTTCTTGTCAAAGACTTGCGGAAGCACTAAAACTTGGTAATTTAGGTGAGCAAATAGTTATTAAAAGTCAAAAAGCATTTGAACGATTAAAATTTCTTGGATATGAGATTGCAGATTCGAATGAATATTATCCGCTACGTAAAGAAAGGAACGAAAAGGCAAGACTTGAGTTTTTGTCAAATAAGGAAGGCATTTTCGATTCCCATTCATTATATTTAAGCGAAATAATAAAAGAAGGTGTAAAACCAAATGATCCACGCATACGATGAATATTATTTAGATATGACACAGAAAAAACTTGCATCAATGTTTGAAATAGCTGTTTATGAAGAAAAAATGACAGTCGATGAATTTGGTGAAAAATTTATCAATTCTTATGTTAGCAAAGCGTTTGAAAATGCTGATCCAATTTATATTGCTGGAAAATCTGCAGGTGAATTATTAGGATTAGTATTAAATAAACAAATTGAACAAACTGAGCAAAATATGTTTGCATCGCCAGAATATTGGGTTGGTTATGTACTTGCGTATACTCAATGGTATACATTTAAATCTTTTAAAGAAATAATAACTGCATATCCATGTAGTAAACTATTGCTAAAGTACTTTCCATATCATGAGATGGATATAATGAAAATTGTTAACTTAATTATTAAACATTTATCAATGGAACCATCACTTAAAACATGGAGAACAAAAAGAAAACTTACTCAGCGCCAATTAGCGGATATTAGTGGTGTTTCATTAAGAGCAATAAAAGCCTATGAACAAGGAAAACTTGAAATTTCTAAAGCTCAAGGAGAAACTTTATATAAACTTGCAAGAACACTTGATTGTTCAATAGAAGATTTAATAAAATAAATTCCATTTTCAATGGAATCAAAAGAGATTAATCGATATGAAATTTAACTATATTTATATAATTTAAAACCATATAACACTATTAATCTTAAAATTATGATTTAATAGAACTTGTTTATGAACTAATTCATAGTTAATTAGTAAATTGATTTTTACTACTATTGATAAGTGTTGAAAATATGGTATAATTTTGCCATAAAAAGAACATAATAAATTAGGAGGGAATCTCATGCAGCTATTACCAAAAATATTACCGATTAACGAATTAAAAAATACAGCAAATATTTCAAAAATTTGCAAAGAAAGCGAATCGCCTATTATTATCACTAAAAATGGATATAGTGATATGGTTATTATGAGCGCTGAACTATATGAACAAACTATTGCTAAAATGCAAGCGGCTATTTTATTGAACGAAGCACTTAATAGTTCTACAAGAGATATAGACAAGATTGAATTAAATTCATTTATTAAAGGAATCATTAATAATGGAAAATGATTATAAAATTGTAATTGAAAAATATGCGCAAAAAGATTTAATTAATATTTATGATTATATATCTAATACTTTATGCAATAATGAGGCGGCAATCAAATTATTAAATAGAATCAATGACAAATTTGAAATAATTAAGAGTTTTCCAAAAAGTGCTCCCATAATTAACAATGAATATGTTAAAAATAAAAACATTAGAAAATTATTAATTGATAATTATATTGCATTTTATGAAATAGATGAAATAAATCATGAAATAAGAATTGTTAGAATTATCTATGGAATGATGAATTATTTAGATGTTTTATAATTATAAAATTAATGTATAAATTAATTTGGGTTTTGAGATATGTAAAAATTTTTTATTATCTAGCAGATGATTTAATAAAACAAATGATATAATTATGTGACCAAAAATTGGTTATGTAATTATGGAGATATTATGAAAATTTTAGTTTTTGGAGTAGGAGTGCTCGGTTGTAATTTAGCAAGAAACTTTTTTCGTTCTAAAAAAGATGTAACTTTATTAGCTAGAGGAAAGTGGGCAGAAGAAATTAAAAACAATGGTTTACGTATTAAGAGTCAATTATTTCCGCATACATCTACAACTCGTATACCAGTGATAACGGAATTAAAGCCGGATGATGTATACGATGTAATTTTTGTTGCTATACGTTATACCCAAATTGATTCAATAATAGAAATATTACGCGCAAATAAATCAAAAAATATTGTATTTGTCGGTAATAATACGCGTGCAAATGAGACAGCTTCATTATTAAAAGATAAAAATGTTATGTTTGCGTTTTCGCAATCTGCCGGTCATCGTGAAAGTAATAAAGTGGTATCAGTTGATCTTAAAAAAATCACTATAGGCCAATTAGTGGATGCGCCTTCTAATGAAGATTTTATTAAACAAATTTTTGCCAATACAAAATATAAGGTACAATATGAACCTAATATGGGTGATTATCTTCTTTGTCATGCAGCATTTGTAATTCCTGCAGCATTTGCGTGCTATAAGACTGATGGTAATTTAAAGAGAATAAAAAAAGATGTAGTCTATCTTAACAAAATGATTGATGCAAATATTGAAGCATATAAAGCGATAAGGGATGCAGGGCATGAAATATTACCAGATGATGATAAAGAATTTGAAGGTGAAGCATATCAAAAAACATGTTTACGTTTCTTTAAGTTAATGTCTGCTACTGTTCTTGGTAAGATTTGTGTTTCTGATCATGCTATGAATGCCACTGATGAAATGAGTGCTTTAAATAATGATTTAAAAAAATTCTTTGATAAACATAATGCACAGTACCCAACATGGAAAGAACTTGAAAACGAGTGCGAAAAATATTTAAAATAATATTTTATTAATAGGGTAGAGATATGATTTACAAAGTAATAAAATTAGAAGAACTAAAGAAAATAAAACAATATAAGTGGTTTAGACAATTTTCCAATCCGTGTTATGGTTTTAATGTAAAAATGAATGTTACGCGTCTTGTTAATTATACAAAAGAAAATCATCAAAGTTTTTTCATTAATACATTGTATTTATTAACAAGTGCCTTAAATCAAATTGAAGAAATGCGAATGCGTGAAGTAGATGGTGAAATTAGACTTTATGATAAAATTAATCCAACATTTACAGTTATGACGCAAATTGGAATTTATGAAAATGCTGGTTTTGAAATGATTGATAATTACGATGCATTTTATAAAAGAGCAACATCAGTAATCGAAGAAGTGAAAAAACAAACATCAGTTAAAGAAACATATAACGATTCTAAACTTTATAATGATTATTATATTACTTGTATTCCTTGGTTATCGATAGAAGGAATGACCCATCCATTAATTGATAATGACTACGCTTCCCTTTCTTGTCCAAGAATTTGCTGGGATAAATATAGAAAAGAAAATGATAAAATAGTTATGATTTTAAATATAACGGTTAACCATTGTTTTGTTGATGGATATCCATTATCCAAAGCATTTAATTTAATACAAGAATATTTTGATAATTTAATAGGAATAATAAAATAAACTTGTTAAAAACAATTTAAACAAACAAATTAATATTGTTCAAATTTAATTATTTATTTATAATATTATATGAGTTTTTAACAAGGAGTATATTTATGTCAAAAATTATTATTGTTACAGATTCTAACTCTGGTATTTCAAAAGAAGAAGCAGAAAAAATTGGTGTAGTTGTTATACCAATGCCTTTCTTTATTGAAGGTAAAACATATTATGAAGAAATTTCATTGTCTCAAGAACAGTTTTATCAAATGTTAGTAACTGGTAAGAGTATTTCAACATCTCAACCTAGTATTGGTGAAATATGTGCTTTATGGGATAAATTATTAGAAGAGTATGATGAAATTGTTCAAATTCCCATGTCATCAGGTTTATCAATGTCTTGTGAAACTGCTATGTCATTTTCTCAAGAGAAAGAATATCTAGGTAAAGTACATGTAGTTAATAATATGCGCATCTCTGTCACACAAAGACAATCAGTTTATGATGCTTTGAAGTTAGTAAAAGAAGGCAAAACCGGTGCGGAAATTAAAAGCATTCTAGAAAATGATGCTTTAAACTCCTCAATTTATATTACAGTTCAAGATTTGAAATATTTAAAAAAAGGCGGAAGAATTACTCCTGCCGCTGCGGCAATAGGTGCTTTAATGGGCATTAAGCCAGTATTGCAAATTCAAGGTAAAAAACTTGATGCTTTTAAAAAGTGTCGTGGTATGAAAGCAGGAAAATCAATGATGATTTCCGCTGCTAAAAATGATATTAAAAATAGATTTGGTAATGATAACTCTAAAATTCATATTGCGGTTGCTCATTCAAATAATGAAGAAGAAGCAAAGATGTTTTTAGAAGAAATAAAAAAAGAAATTCCTAATGCTAAAGATTATTATATTGATCATTTATCTTTATCAGTTTCATGTCATATTGGTCCTGGATCATTAGCAATTGCTTTATGTAAAGATTTGGAAAAATAAATAAGCGTTTAGATAATAAAATAAGTAGATATCGTGCTATAATTTATTCATCAATGGATGGTGATATTCAATGCGCAAAATTTCTTTAACAAAAAGAAAGATTAACTTGAATAAACTCATTGATTATGGATTTAATAAAATAGGCGATATCTACTTTTTTAAATGCCATTTACCTAATTTTTCTTTTACTGCTTGTTATTCTTTAATAGGTAATGAATTAGAATGTCATTTAATAGATGATGAATTTAACGAAGATTATGAACTAGTTGATGTTACTAATATTCCTAGTGGTTATGTAAAATTAGTTAACGAAGAATATGAAAAAGTAACAAATGACATTATTTTAAAGTGTACAGAACAAATTAAAACACAAATGGAACGAATAATTGATTATGTAACTAATCAATACAATGATAATCTTGAATATTTATGGAATAAGTTTCCAAATGATGCAATTATAAGAAGAAAAGATAATAAAAAGTGGTATTGCCTTTTTATGAAAATTAATGCTAAAAAGCTTGGAATAGATAGTGAAAATAGCTTAGATGTTATTGACTTAAGAGGTAATGAAGATAAAATTGCTTTGATTGATAATAAAGTATTTTTTCCAGGATATCATATGAATAAAAAACATTGGTTTACTTTGATTCTTGATGAAAGAATGAATGATGAAGAAATAATTATTTTAATTAATGATAGCTATTTACTAGCAAAATAAATATAAATATAGCAAAAATAACTTAAATTATTAAAAATGGAGACTTATACATGAAAAAAGAAAGAAAAAAAGCAAATAAAAAAAGTAAAAATGTATCACAAAAGAATACTAATCCATTTAAAAAGAAAGTAATTGGTATTTCTTTTATAATTATCTTGCTAGTTGGCTTTGGTATTGCTTTATCAATATTTAATAAGCCAGGTAAGACATATATTAATGAAATGCTAAATTTAAATAGTTCAAAAGTGCAACAAAATTTTGAGGATTTGGGATATGTTAATAGAAATATTCCAAAAAATTATAGCAATGAAGGATTATGTGAAAGATATCCAACATATGGTAAAGCCTTAGATAATATAACTGATGAAGAAAAAGATAATTTAATTGCAGAATCAAACAAACTATTTGCTGATGAAGGAAATTATGATGCGATTGACAAAGATGGAAATTATTTGCTTAATGGAGAAAAAACAAGACAAAAACTTTATAAACATACTGCAAGCAAAGATATGTATGAAGGAAATGTCGATGATAATGAAAAAGCAATTGTAAGAAAAATTAATGTCAACCCAACAAAATGGCGTAATTACATAACGGGATTATATGCTGCGCCTGGAGAAGTCGTAAAAGTCGAGATATCGAGTAGTGACCTAGAAAAAATCGGTTCATTAAAAGTAATTGTTGGTCAAGTTACTCATAGAAATTATCGAAATAATATTGGAAAATTAACGCGAAATGCTTATTATCGTCTACCTATAATTGCTAATACAATTAATATAACAAGTACAACTGCTTATGTAGGTAATCCTTTAGGAGGACCAATATATATTTATCCAGAAAAACATGATGTTTTTAGTGTGACTATTTCAGGAGCGGTTGAGTATCCAACTTATATTCATGGTTATACCACTCGCGAACAATTTGAGCATATGAAAACATTATCTGCTCCTTATTATGATTTTGAAATTTGGGATCAAGGAGTTCGACATTCTGGCCCAAAAAGTAGAGCAAATTTTGATTATGATAATTTATTAAAAGTGGGAGATTTATGGGAAAAGATATGCCGAACATCATTAAAAGTACCAACTAATTCAAGTGCCGAAGCGGGTGTTGGCTATATCTATGACCCGTATGTTATGGCAGGAGAAGCCGTAGCTTTAGTAGGTGGAAAAATTGCGGTTAATGCTCCGCTTTATTGGATGAGTGGCGCTTTAAACTATGAAAACATGGTAAAAAACGGCTTTTGGGGTACAATTCATGAATTTAACCACCATTTCCAAAATTATGGTATGGAAGGAGCATCAACTAATGAAGTAACAAATAATGCCACAAATCTATTATCATATGTTTTATATACTGATATTTCTTCGATGCGTAGTGAAGACGATAATACTCTTACCGGTTGGAATAGATATACCGACCCATCAAGAAGTTTAAGAGAAACTTTAAATAACTATGGAAGTGGAAGTAAAGGCTTAAATACTTATGCCGATATTATTCATTCATTTGGTGTTGATAAGTTTATTGAAGCAACAAGATTAGATGCTAAAAAATATACACCAACATCTTGGTATGAAGCATTATGTAAAGCAACAGGTTATGATATGACTTATTATTTTGAAAATATATTGGGCTTAACTATTGATGAAGATGTTAAAAGCAAATATAACAATGGCTCACTTCAAACTTTTGTTCCAGTTGCTTCATTATATCAAACGGGTAGAAATTATTTTGTTAATGATGAAGAAGTAAGTATTGAAACTGTTCGACCTTTTTTAATTGAAAGAGAAAAAGATTTTATTTTAGATTTTGATAAATACTTATATATTCCCAAAGATTTTACTTTTAAAATCAAAAGCATAACTCAACCTTCAAATGGTTCATTAACTAAAATTAGTGATAATAAATATAAATATGTAACAAATGATTATTCTAACTATAGTGGAACATTTAAAGTTACTATTGAATTATTAAATCCTTCTATTAAAACAAAAGATGTAACATTATCTATTAACTTAGGATTTAAATATCCTTTACCAGAACAAACTTTATATACTTATGAAAGTAGAATTTATAACACTCCAGATGAAGCGTTAAACGCTAATTTTGAAGGGTATATCGAAAAAGTTGATTTTAATGTTGGCTCAACATTTATGAATGGAATTTCCGCGAATAAGATAGGGTATGTACGTGGTAAAATTTTAATTCCAGAAGATGGAACATATACTTTTTGTTTACGAGCGGGCCGCGGTAATCACGCCTTATATATTTCATTAGATAATAAAGAATATGAAAAGAAAATCGAATTTTCTGGAGATAAAGGTGGATTTGATTTAAATTAAGATCATACTTTTGCTATTAATGCTAAAAAAGGCGATTTAATATGGTATAAACAAGTAACTATTTCTAATAATCATCCGGATGCTTTTACTGAATTAGGGTGGACCAATAATGATCAAGCACCAAAAACGATTGGTAAAGATTATTTGTACCATATGAACGCCATTATAACAGACTATTCATTTAATTCGGATGTCGTTTACCCTTATACATATAATGAAAACTTAGTGTTTTATAAGACTAATCCTAATAATCAACGAATTATATCGTTTAATCAAGGTGAGTGGAATGATGACACTAAAATAGAAAATATATTAGATGGGAATGATAACACATTTTATCATTCAAAACAAAACAATTTTGTATCAAATGATAATCCTTTTGAACTTGTATTAGATTTAGGCGAAGAAAAGGTATGGAACACAATTAAATTCGTAGGAAGAAAAACAGGAGTCAATCACATACCAGTTACATTTAAAATATATGGTAGCAATGATAATAATGTCTATGATTTGGTTGATGAGTTTAGTGGTTTAAAGCCAAATGGTATTGAAGTTTCTACCCAATTTAAAACAAGTAGTTTTAGATATGTAAAATTAGTGGTTACTGATACGAGTTTAACAACGGGTAACAAATATGTTTGTATGTCTAGAATTGATTTTTCTTATGAATTAGATGGCAATAATCTATCTTGTAATACTTTAAATTATTACGGAAAATGGTCGGTTGAAAATAATGTATTATCTAGCTATGGACACGTGGTAAAAGGTAATGGATCATTTGAATTTGATTTAGATAAAGAAACAACTGGCTTAGCAATTTTAGGAACAACAAGTAATAACTTTAGCCTTAAAATCACCATTGATGATAAAACATATGAGGTAGATTCTTCTATTAATGACAATATAATATTTCAAATCGCATTAAATAATTCTAAGAATAAACACACAATAAAAGTGGCTGTGAAATCAGGAGAAATAGCAATTGATTCAATATTTGTTGGTAAATAAAAAAATCAAAACTAGTTAAATTTCTATTTTTGATACTTGAAAGCAATTATTTATAGAATTGTTTACATTAAGTTGCTATAATTGTTTGGATAATATTTTGTTATTACAAAGTATTAGGAGGTTTATTGATGTTAGAACATGCTGTATTATTTTCTTTGACTGCTAATAAAGAATTAGCGGAGAACGTTGCGAATATACTTGGTATTAAAGTTGGTGGCGTATCTGTTAATCATTTTTCTGATGGTGAAATTGTTTGTGAACCATTAGAATCAGTCAGAGATAAAAATTGTTATATTTTACAATCTACTTGTGCACCAGTCACAGAACATTTATTTGAAATATTAATTTTTACTGATGCTTTAAAAAGAGCAAGTGCCAAAACTATTAATTTGATTGTTCCTTATTATGGATATGCTCGTCAAGACCGACAATATAAACCAAGACAGCCAATTACATCTAAGTTAGTTGCGGATTTATTTGTTACTGCAGGTATTCATCGTGTGATTTCTTTTGATTTACATGTCCCACAAATTCAAGGATTCTTTTCTTGCTTAGTAGATGAATTAACAGCAATTCCATTAATTGCTAGTAACTATAAGAAAGAACATCTTGAAAATATTGTTGTTGTCTCTCCAGATCATGGTGGTGTTAATAGAGCCCGTCGTATTGCTGAAAGACTAGACGCTCCACTTGCAATTGTTGATAAAAGAAGACCACAACCTAATGTTGCTGAAGTGATGAATATTGTTGGTGACGTTAAAGGCAAGAATTGTTTAATTATTGATGATATGATTGATACAGGTGGAAGTTGTGCAGTCGCGGCAAAAGCTTTGAAAGCGCATGGTGCTTTATCAGTTAGAGTAGCTTGTATTCATGGAGTATTCTCAGGTCCAGCGCAAGAAAAATTATTTGATGGTAATATTGATGAAGTAATGTGTACTGATTCAATTCCTTTAAAAGAAGAAATGAAAGGCAAAGTTAAAGTATTGTCTTTAGCGCCAATGATCGCAATGACTATTGATCATATTGAAGGAGGAATTCCTCTTTCATCTGTCTATGATCTTTATAATAGTGAAGAAGTATATTAATAAAAA
>CALBGF010000175.1 GCA_937893635.1 uncultured Mollicutes bacterium
CACAAAATTATATTAATAGTGTTGAAAGATTAAAAGCTGAAGCAAAGATTACTAAAGAAAAAGAAATACAAGAATTAATTGAAAAAAATGTTGATCCTGAAGAAGCAAGACAATTAGCAGAACAACATTATAATGATACTATTAATGAGATTGAATTAAACAAAACTTATCAACAAGCCATTATTGATAGTTATGATGTTCAAATGGGTCTATTAACCCAACAAGAACATACTGTTGGTATTATTGGTAATACTTGATCTAATTTAAAAGGCACATTTGGTTCAATTATTGGTTTAATTACAACTATGAATAGTTTAAAAGCTATTAGTGCTAAATTAACTAAAAAAGAAAAGAAAGAAGAAGCTGAAAAAGGCGCAGTAATTAAAGAAAATAGCTTATGGACAATGGTGGGTTCTGCTTTTAAAGAGAACTGAAAAATTGGTTTAGCAGTAGCGGCAGCAGTTGGTATTGCTATAATCAGTATGGCGGCAGCGGCAGGTGCTTTTAAATCTGAGTCAGAAAGAACTAACGAACAAATTAATAATTTAAGCGCAGATATCTATAACTTAACAAAAACCGCACAATCACTTTCAACTATTGGTAATTCATTTGACGCTATTGATGATAAATTAGTTAAAACTAATGCTGATTTAAAAGAAATGAATGACTTAATGTCTCAAGCGGCAGACCAATTAAGTGATGATGAGAAAAAAGTTTTTAGTGGTTATTCAACTAATGAAGCAAAACGTGCTTATCTTCAACGTTTATCAGAAGCAAAAAATGCTGAAGCATTAAGAAAATATAATGAACAAACAACAATTATTTCTCGTTTATCTTCTACGGAAAAAGCAAAGTTCTTAAATGAAGAAGATACAACTTATTCTACCGCGCGAGAAGCAGTTCGTGCTGGTAATAATAATCTATTCTATAAATCACTTGATCAATTACCTGATTTAACTAGTGAAGCAAAATTATCTATTCAATCATTAGGTGAATCTATGTTAGCGCAAATGGATATTGCTCAAGCTTGGGATTATGCTTTACATCCTGAAAAATTTGATAATTTGGCGAAGTCAATTAGCAGTCTTAAAATTGAATTAAATGGCACAACTGAATTAATTTCAGATGTTATGACTAGCGATGATTATGATTTAACAGAAAAAATTAAAGCATATCAAACTGCGCTATCTCAATTAACAGGAGATCAAAAACAACTCTTTAATGATTTATACCAAGAATATGATATTCTTACTTCTCTTGGTGATAAAGCGATTGAATATATTGATGCTTACGGCTTAACAATAGATCAAATTAACAGTCTTTATAAAAGTTGAAAAACTATTAATAAAGTTAATGAAAATTTCACTCAATCATTATTCCAAGATAATTTTGATATTTTATTAACAAATCTTCAAGCATATGATAATGATATCTCTACTGCGATTAAAGCTACTTATGGTTCACTTCTAAATACTTTAACAGGACAAGAATTTGAAGATACTTGAAACGCAATTGTTAATGCTATTGGTAAGGTTATTGCTACTGGCATCTTAAATATTGGTCAATCAGTTGAAAAATTTGATAATACAATTAATAATTTCTATGAAAAAGCTAAAAGTTGGTCAACATTATCAGAAACAGATAAAACAACTTTCTTGTCAGATAATGCTGAATTATTCGCGGGAGATGCGGCATTATATAAAGCTTTTGAGTCGGGTGATTATCAAAAAATTGAAGAAGCTTTACGCAACAATAAAACTCTTGAAGAACAACGTAAACAAATATTACAAGATCTCAATACTGAACTTGAATATAATTTAGCTTTACAAGGTGATCAACGTAATGAACAAATAATTGCCTATTTAAAAGAACAAATTAAATATTATGAAGATTTAGACAATATTTTCAAAGCAGATTTATCTATTCGCTTAGAGCAGCAAAATAAACAACTTGAATCATATAAAGAATATTTACAAAAAGAACAAGAAGCTCTTAAAGAATCTCTTGATAAACGTAAAGAAGCATATCAAGACTACTTCGATAAAATTAATCAATCAGAAGAAGATCAAGACTATGATGAAGAAACTTCTAAGCTTATAACTAATTTAGCTCGTTTGGGTTCTTCAACTAATGCCGATGCACGCACTCAAGCGGCGGAACTTGAAAAATCATTAAAAGATATGGCTCAAGAACGTATTGATACACTTCGTCAAAGAGCACAAGAACAAATTTTATCTAATATTGATGATCAAATTAATAATATTTCTGATACTCTTGATGATTTATTAGATAATAGTCAATTATTATTACAAATGATGACTAAAGATATGACAAATCCTGAACAATTTATTGCAGATTTAATTCGCACTCAAGGTTCAGGTATGACAATGCTACAATTACAAGATTTAATTGGTGATTTATCTTCTACTTTTGGTGGTTCAATTGGCGGATTTGATGATCTATCTCAAGCATTATCATATAATAAGGAAGGCGATATAATTCTTAATGTCGCAGGAGAAACTTACAATTTAACTCAAGATCAAGGCACAAATATTCGTGCGGCAATTATGGAAATTCTTACTCAAATGGGTAAGAAGTAGGAGGTAAAAAATGGCAAAATATACAAATTTAACTTCGGAAACAGAATCTAAGCGTGCGGCCCTCGAGGCCCGCTTAGATCAATATTGCCGTTTTCATTGGCGCAATACTGATGCCTTTAAAGAGTTTGGTGCTTTTATAATTAATAAAAATGATTTAAAGTTTTATAATGGCGCGACATATACAAATAATTATACTAAACCGCAATTTGAATCTGCGGCTGGAACATTAACTGGCGTGACTTTTTCTACTGCTAAGATTACTTTTTCTATTGGTGTATATTGGTTCTCAGAAGAACAGTATCGTAAGTTAATTTATTGGCTTCATCCTTATGAAATTTCAAACTTGGCTTTCGATTATGACCCACTCCACGTTTATCTTGTTAAATTAGCAAGCATTGGTGATTCAAATATCCGCACAATAGTAGGATATGAAACAACAAAAGACGGCAAAAGTGAACCACGTTATTATACTGAACTTAAACTTACTTTTGATATTCAAGGTGAAAGTTGCGCTTATAATAGTGAACATTATATTCCTGAACAAGAAGAACTTATTCAAGATAATCAATCTTTAATCTTTAATACACATTTGAAAACCAACTCACGAACTCCATTGTCAGATTTATCTACAACTTTAACTTCTTTTATTACTCTTAATCTTAAAACTCAAAGACCTTATGATGGATTAAGATTACAATATATTGCCGAATATCAACCTGATAAAGAAATTATTGATTCTCAATTATTATTTGATGTCGAATTAAAAAATCTTTTATGATTATCAGAAGGTGGTCAATTTACAATTATTCCTGCGGGGCAAACAATTAGTGCGGCAACCGCAAAGCTACAAAGTGCTTTAACAGGCAATAATTTTACTAGTGAAAATGAATTAATTGTTAGTAATGACAACGCATTTGTAATTACTACTGGGTTATCTAATTCTATGACTATTGCAAAAGAATATAAAAATTTAATTGCTAACAACGTTTATATTGGTTTAAAATATGACTCAAATTCAGGTTTACTTTATATTTTAGATGGTAGTGAAGATGGCGTATTTAGACCAATTACTTTACAAACGACTACTAATTCAGGTGAACGTATTGTTGATAATTTGAGCATTAATAAATTTGCTATTCCAGGATTATTTGATTGGTCTGATTTTGATTTAACAAAAGTTAATTTCAAATTAATTGTTTCAGGTATTGGTAATCAGGTTATTACTGATAATACTATTATTAATACTAACAATTGTGACATTATCTGTCGTGGGCGTACTAATTTAATTTAGAGGTGATAATATGAATATTAAAAAGAAAACTTCAAAGACATTAACTAATATGGCAACAGATTTATTTAATGAAAAAGTAAAAAGTTATAATACTTTTGCGGATACAAAAGTCTGTAATTACAGTAAATCATTACAAGCCATAAATGAACGTATTAACACTTTACATAAACAATTAACTTATTGGGATCTATATCATATTACACAAGTAGTTAATAATAAAGATGAATTAGGTATTAAATTTACCGCATTACATAATGGCGAATCATTAGTTATTAATACTAATGAGTCATTCCAATCAAATGATCAATGGTATAGTCGTGGTGATGTTGTTTTAAAACTAGATAATGGCGAACAACTTTTAATTAAATCGCAAAATAGCGGTTATTACTATCCAGCATCAATTAAATATGATAATGCTTTAAAAAGTTTAATTATTAAATATAATTTTAATAATGCGGCACCTTCTGTAGGTACAAGCACCACTAATAGTGATGTTCCATATGAAAAAATGGAATATACAGTCGCAATTGGTAATGCTTCTATCCAAGGCGCATACAGTTTATTTCAACAATATACTGCCGCAGTTAGTATACAAAAGGTAAAAAGCATAATCAATAGTAATGAAGTTGTAGTTCAACCAGTAATCAAATTCTTTTTAAAAACAGATGACAGCTATGAAGAAATTTACTTAGATTATCAAAGAGTTGAATCTACTGATGATTACACTATTACCAGTTCAGTTTATCCGTCAAATATTTGGATCGCGGTAAAATAGGAGGTAAATTATGAGAGAATATAATTTCACTATTCCCGCGGGACAAAATCCTTGTTGTAAACAATGAGATCAATATTTACGATGGATTAATTTGCGTTTAACTAGCTTTATTAATTATTGGCATTATTATCAACCGGATTATCTTATTATGAATGATTGGGTTAAAACATACAATCAAGACAAAGAAGAAGCGCAACAAATTTCTTTACAATCATTAAATTTTTTACATATTATTTATGCGAATGCAGATCATACACAAGTATTATGTTATCTTTATAATCCTTTAATTTTATGATTACATCATGGACTTTATTGCGAATATCAAAATAGCTACTGATTAACTGATTTTGGTTATAAAATACCTGATTATATGACTAAAGATCAACTTGAATCCGCAGTTAAAAAAGGCACATTTAAGTCGTTCGCGGCTGGAACAGTAATTTTTAACAATAATCCAGTTGAGGATTATCGTTTATTTTCTAAAGTCGACAATTTTCTTTTATATTCTTCAAGTTTTGCTTCCTTCTATATTGGCTATTTTTTAGGTGATAAATTTACTTTTAATTATCAAGAAAAAGGTGGCGAAACTAATGGCGAAACTCTTTATCTTTCTCTTGTGGCGCAAGACCGCATAGTTTGTGATAGTCCGTTATTTACAACTTACGAACAAACCGATTTGCCGTTTTATAATGGCAGTTATTGGAATCAAGAAAAATTTCCACCACTTAATGAAATCCGCTTTGGCGATGAAGAAATATTTGTTGATTATACTTGAAAAATATATTCTTATGTTTTTGATAATTCCAAAAAACTCGTTTATACTATAAATATGAAAAATAAAGATTTAGAAGCATTAACACCGCTTACTAAAATTCATTTTTATTAGAGAGGAGCAATTATGATTCACTTTAAATTAAGTTTATTATCAACAACTGTTTCTAATAATCGTTTGACAAACGTTAAATATAGTGTATTGCCGATAAGTGAATTTTACGACCAAAATTATATTTATCAACATAATAAAAAGAGTGTAGAAAATAAGAGTTTTTCAACTCAAAAGCACTCTTTTAGTTATACTTATGATGAAAAGTTATCACTACATCAAAACGCGCAAAAAGAATTAACTTTTAGTATGTCTAATAAAATTCATAATCAAGACACTTGGGAAGATAATCCTTTTATTAATTATTTACATAATGGTAGTTTGTTATTACTTGAAGATAATTTTGATCGTCAAATGATTTTTATCATTAAAGATATTAAATATACTTTTGGTGAAAATAGTATTATTTATAATATAACTTGTCAAGATGCTTTTACTTATCAATTAAGCACGCAAAACGATGGTTATACAATTACAAATGACAGCAGTGCAGATAATTTTATTGGTGCACATACAATAGATTGATGGATTTATAAAAAAATCAAACCAGAATGTCATATAGCCTATAATTATCTTTTAATGCCGCAAGGCTTATATAAAACCGCGCAAGACGAATTAAAAGTCTTTTCAGGAGAAACTCCAAAAGATTGCGCGCAATTAATTAAAAAACCTTATCCAGATGATATTGAAGATGTGAATGGTAATGTAATTACACATAATTATGGTGAATATTATGAGACTATTGTTTTTTCTTGTTCTGGAGCTAGCGCTGATTCCGCATTAATTTCTCTTGTAGAACAATTAGATTTACAAATTACTACTTATGAATATTATAATAATGGTATTTTATATAAATACTTTTGGGTAGAACCAAAGAAAAATGAAGAACGTCCTTGTTTAACTTATTCACCATTTTCTAATATTCAAGATTTTAGTCTTACTCATAGTGGTTCTTCTTTATCTACTGTTTTAAATGTTAATAGTAATACTTATGCAGATGAATTAGTTAGTTTACTTCCTGAAGTGCCAAATTTCTTTTATGATTATTTTCAATCTACAAATTGAATATCTAGTAATTATCATGTTGGTATGTTTAATGATCTTTTAAAAGGAACTTCATTAACTGTATCTAATTATCGTGCAGGTGATATTACTTTATTAGAGAATAGTGAAAAAGTTCAAGATAATATTACATATGATGCCGAAAATAAAGAAATTCGTATTAAATTAGCTGATGATGTAAAACTCAATAAACTTTATAATTATCTTTTTTTTGCAGATGAAGAAAATACTTTACATAATAGTATTCGTATTCAATACTCAGTGAAAAATGAAATTCAAGAAGCAACTATTTCAACATTAAATACTTCTTTTAGTTTATTATATGATGGTGGCGGAAATTTGCAATATCGTTTAGAAGAAGATAAACCATTATCTTATGATAAAATTCTAGCACTCAAAAATTATATATTATATCTTTGTATACCTTGATTTGTTGATATAGAAGATGGCAGTTTATCTATTATTTCATATGATTTTCCTATTCGCTTTTATAAAGAAATTACTATAGAAGAACAAAATTTCGCAGATATTGCAGATAAATGTCCTTGGTTGGAAAACAAACTTATTAATTTTGATTATTTCTTAGATCATAATTTATTTACTAAATCTGAATATACAGTTTTAATGGATAAATTAAATAACGAGTTGCGTATTACTAACGGACAATTATTATCATATACAAAATCTTATTATGAAGCTATTAAACAAAAGGCGAATATTATCGCAGATCTAAATAACTCATTTGATAGTTTAGGTGCGGCATGAAATAGTGATATTAATACTGTTATTGAAGAAAAAGGTCAGCTACCTGAAATAACTAATCAATACAATCAAAGTAATCCAACACAATACTTTGATAATGCTTATAACGCAGTTTTTAGTGCGAAACCACAAGTGCCAACCTATCTTCTAAATAGAGATGGTTTAATTACAGAATATTTTAATAAGTATTTCTTAGCGCAACAACGTTTTTTAAAAAATATTCGCACATTTAAAAATTACTTTGAATCTCCTGTTGATACACACTTAAAAGGATTATATACAACTGAAATGAATATACCAAATACTACTGGTGATAACTCATGGTATACTTTTGCAGAAGTTAGCGCAGGAGGATTTCAACGTTTGCAACCAAATAGTAAACTTACCGATGAAGAAGACAAAGCCGCTGAAAAAGAAAAATTATTAGCCATAAAAGAAGATATTTTCTATAACAATGAAGGAAATATGTTAAAATGTGATTATGTAAAAGAAGATAATTTTTCTCAATTCGTAGTGCCTAATATTAAAGAAGGTAGTTATACTGTAATCGATGATAGTAATAAAGAGACTAAGTATTCAGATAAAAAACTTTATTATAAACGCATTATTACATTTACATATGAAGCATTAAATCAATTTGATACTTCTAAAACTTATAACGCAACATGTTCAAATTATGAATTTACTTTAAGAGCAAAAATAGAGAATGAGACTATTAAATGGCAATTAATTCCAAAGAAATGACAAAGTTTATATTTAAACTTTTTCAAGAATTTAGATAAAGATAAGACATTAACTATAGTAATTAATAATATTTCTTATAATGACATTAATGATTATGCAGTTGACTATGAACAAGTATCAATATTAGATATTGTTAATGATTGGTGTTGGCGACATCATCAACATCAAACATGAGACGATATAGCGGAGCCAATTGTTAAAAATTGGTATGTTCCTAAGTCTGATTATAAATATTATATTAATTCTTATGCGCTATCATTTGAAAATTTTGTAAAAATAAATGACAGAGACGATTTTGATTTTGACACTACTGTTAAACCAACATTCTATATCAAATCGCCAATTTATAATTTTATTCAAACTACTAGCGGTTTACAAGCCGAACGTGTCAATGAATATGGTTATAATCAAGAACAATATAATAAAGCAACCAAAAAAGGCACTGCACCAAATGATTACACTGCGGAAACCACAGTTAATTATGTTATGCCTGGCAATGCAGAAACTTACTTCACTACTCATAATGTTTGAAAAGATGTGTTAATTTATGGCGGGGCTATTAATCAATTAATTGCTATGGGTCTTGTATTAAATGGTTGGGCTAATGCTTCAATTCTTGAAGATGGAGAAATTACTTCTCTAGAACATAAGATAGAACACTATATTTCTGCCTTTGGTTGGTTTAAAGGTTATAAAGATGTTAATAGTTTAATTTATGCGACTAAAGAAGACGCTGCGTCAACTTGGAGACAATATTCAACCGCACTACCTAAAAATAAATTATATAAACAAAACTTCTATGATTTATTTGGTATTACAAAAACCGCCTTATTAAATTTACGTAAACAAAACGAAAAATTCTATGTTAAACCTAGTATCTGGTATCAAGTTTTAAAACCAGAATATCAAATTAAACCTAGTGATACTATTGTATGGTTGCCATATTATGGTGATACTAATAAAAAGACTCGTTTTATTACAGGGCAATTTCCAACTCCACAAGAGTTAAATAATATCTATTGTAATCATTTATTCCAATATAAAGAAGATATAAATCTTAAAGTAAATGAAGCAATGAGTTTAGAAGAAGCATTAAAAGCGCAAGGTTTTATTGTTAGTGAAATTGATGCGACAACTTATACTAAAAATCCTTATATTATAATTAAAAAAGAAGGCAGTCAAGAGGAAGCAGTCGGTTATTTCTTTAGAGTTAATAAGCAATATTATCAACCTTTTAATGATACATTTTATGAACTTGGCACTACTTTCTACACTCAAACTGCTTATGATTATATCACTAATCAAGTAATTGATTATACAACATTGCCTGATTTATTATATGGATTTGTAATGTATTCTTCAACCGCGGATCAATTTGAACCCGCAACAAAATTTGATTTAAAAGAGATCTATTATCAAAAGATTGGTGATAAATATGAAAGAGCTTATACTTTATATCAACTATTGTATGATAAGCCTTATCCAATTTATATTTATAAAAATTCAACATTAATACAAACAGAATTTGTTAATGATAATACAACTTATCAAGTTAAATTAATCAAACATACTTGAATTGATAAAGAAAAAGGCACTTATGTTTCTGAACCTGTTGATGATGTATATCATATTAATGCTACTATTACAAAACTTACAAATAATTTAGTAGAAAAAGTTTCTAAAGATAAAGTTAATGGCATTACTATAAGAATTACAACTAAATTAGTAGAAAACTTCCTTAATATTAATAAAGGTAATTTCTGAATTAAATATCATAATCAAATTAATTCACCTGAATTATTTAGTAAGGCAGCCGCAATTGAAAGTGAGTTAGAAACTTATTGGAATGTCGCCGTTAATGCAAGTCGTTTATGCGAATACTTTATTCCAGATAATTGGCGCCCAACTTCGGCAGATCAAGTTAATGGTTATACAAAATTCTTATATAAAGTTGTAGATGGTACTTATATTTTAACAGATTTAATTCCTACTGTTGAAATTTTAAAAGATGAAAAAGGAAATACAAGTTTAAGTAGATATAATATTACTTACAATAGTCAAGTGCAATTACCTTCTATTGATCAAGTAGAAAATCAATTCTTAGTAAATAGTCTTTATTCTTTACGACAAATTAATAATCAAGTTATTACTAATATTGTAAAAGGGTTAGGTGCTTCAATTACCTATTGAACCGCAGAAGAAGTAGGTAAAACAAATTACTATTATATTTCTAATGGCGGTTATACTTATCAAATGATGTTAAGTCATATCGCGCAATATAATGGTGGTTCAGAATATACAGGTAATTATTTATTAATGTTAAAACGTTTAATGGATTTATCTTATTATCAAAATTATAATGATTTATTATATGAAAATACTTTAGATCAACATAATGCGATTTGAGACGAAATTTACCGCAACTTTGGTAATGTAATTTATGAACGTACATATTCTAATGAGAACGCCGCGGATTCAAAAGAACTTTATGAATTAGCAAATTTAGCATTTAAAGACTATATGATTCCAGAGCGCAATTATTCAATTACTATTATTAATAATCATGAATTGGAATATCATGGCGAAGAATTACATATTGGCGATCCAATTAAAATTAACGCCGATGAATATTATAATATATATGACTCATTATATAAATCATTATCACAATATTTATTCATTACAGATATTTCATATAGTTTGCGCAGTCCTACTGATTTCTCATTAACAGTTAATAATATTAAATATAGCGATAAATTACTAAAACGTTTAGTAAAACTTATTTAAGAAAGTCAATTTTGACTTTCTTTTTATTTACTATTATACTATAATTAGAAAGGTGATATTATGGCATATTTTTTTAATCATATAAAAGGTTTAACCGAAAATAATGGCACTCAATGCCTTACATATATTAAATGGTCTAACACAATTGCAACAGAAAGTAAATCTGTTGAAGCAGTTCCAACTATTACTAATAATGGAATAGAGTATGGACATATTATTACTCAAAATGCAGCAAACCAACAAGTAAATTATTTATCTATTAATGATTTACGTATTGGTAATGACTCGACTGGTTTTACTTATGATGTTGATAATCATGAAGTACATTACGGAGCAAAAATTTTTATCACAGAAATAGCAAGTAGTGTATTTTCTTCTAGTATTGCTAATGTTGGTAGCAAGTTAACTATTGATACGGATAAAGTTGTTTTATCTAATGATGGCACAATTGTTGCAAAAGGAAAAATTGAAGGCCTATACTTTAATGCCACTTCTGATCGTCGCGCAAAAACAAATATCTATCCTATTGCAGATGGCGCACTTGATATAGTTATGAATACCCCTATTTATACTTTTAACTATATTAAAGATAATGTTGAATCTTGCGGTATTATGGCTCAAGATTTACCTGAAGATTATTCATTTGATTTTATTGATCGTTCAAATCCAGACTTATTAAAAGTTCACGAAAGTAAATTAGTTTATTTACTTTGGAAAGCAATTCAAGAACAACAATTAGAAATTCGCAAATTAAAAGATGAAATTGAAGAATTAAAAAATAATTAATTTGAGGGCACTAAGGTTAAAATCGTGCGTGTGGTAGTACGTTCTAGTCAACCGTAAAGACGATGAGCCTTATCCTCTTTTATAAGTAAAATAAAACTCCCTTATTGGGAGTTTTTTATTTTGGTGATGTAAGTTGAATACAACTAATAGTTTCGTAGTTTGTATTTTCTACTGTAGTTTTTATAGCTTGATAATTATAATCAAGAGATTTAAAATTATCATATTTAAAAGGCACTAAAATAGGAATACTCATACTAGGTAAAAATTTATGCGGTTCTATTTCTGGGAATATCTTTCACCATAAGTTAGTAAATGGTATCTTATACATAGGATTATTTAAAAAATTAAGATTAGAAACAAGCATATCGCTATCGTTGATATAACTTAAATCAACTAATCCCCAAGAAAAACTGATTGCCGCATAACTACGATATGTAATAGTTTTTTTAAATGGTTCTCAACCATAAGGAACTTCTAATGTTTTATATGTATTATTCGCTAAAGCACAACCTTTTTCTAATCTATTAGCAATAGCTAAAGGTTCTATATATCCCATAATTGGACGTTTGTAAGTATATTCGCCATTTGTTTCCTTTTGTTTATAAATTGGATTAATATAATTTCCTTTAACAAAATATTCAATATCGTCTGGATTATGTTTTACTTCTACAATCTTTTTAAATTTTTGTGGATGAATTAAACATTGTCCTGTTTCTGCAGTACTACGAGAATTTAAAATCATTTTATATGCTGTTTCTGTGTCTTGTAAACAAGTAATGGATTGATCTATAAATGGCATATTACATTTTAATAAAATACTATGTAAATGATTAAAATTTTCATTTCCATATATTGGATGCCCATATAAACAAGTATAACGTGTACTAAAAGTTTTATAGGTGTTTATTAAATTACGTGTTCCATCAGCATTATTTTCCCAACGACTTTTGCGGTTGCTACATTCTCTTTCTTTAAGAAAATCGCGTCAAGGAACTAATACTAATTGATAACGTGGATAAATTGATTCTCCTTGATCAGGTTGAAAAGTCTGTTGTTTTAAGAAATCAATAACTGTTTGATTTGTAATTTGTGGAACTTTAATAGTATTATTAACCTCATCAATTTTAAATTGAACAGGAGTATTATTTAAAATATTAATAACATCTTCTACTTTTATAGCATTTTTATCAAAACCATCACTAGAAAAAGGTGTAATATTATTAATACCTGTAATTTGCTCATTCAAATCTAAAGTATAAGGAACATCTGATGCTACAAGTTGAACCGCGGTTTGAAGTGGTGGTGTAGTATTAGTAAGAATAATTCATTCATTTTCGTCAATTTGAATTTTATCGCCAGGAGCGCAACTAGGAATATAAAATGCCATTAAACATTCTTCTTTATTATAAAAATAACAATAATTGTCTTCTCCATTATTGCCAATATCTTTTTGTTTAAAAAAGATATAACCATCTTGCTCGGTAGTTGTTGTGGCTCTAAAAGCTTGAATTGGTTTTATCATACTATTATTCATATTATTATTAATTGTGTAATTAATACGATAACGATTTAAACAATTTAAGATGTAAGTGGTATTGGCTTGTAGTTTGGCGCAGAATACTAAGCCGCCATCTATAATAGAATTACTATAATTTTTAAAATGAATAATCATACCCGCCGTTTTATTATTTATGATATTCTCTAAGAGTTTTGCATAAATTTTTAATTGATCATTAATTCCACTATCATGTGTTTCTATAATAATATTCTGACTATTAAGTGGCGGAAATAAATTACGAATATAGTTATTAGCATGGCTCGCCGCGTTAAGTTGATTATTTTTACCTAAACTATTGTGAATATATTGATAATCTTTTCTATCCATAATTACCTCTTGCCAAATGCGAGTGGAATTTCTTTTTTATGCATGCGACTACCGTATTGACCAATTAAAATTGCCTCCGCGATATCATCGCTAACATTAATATTATACTTTTCTTTTACTACTGCTACGCTAAGCATTTTTTCTTCTTTACGTGTTTTGCCGCAAGTTCCCGCATATTTTCTTCATACATTTGGACTTACTATTTCATGCGGAATATTGTATTCAGTGCAAAGTTCATCAATAACACCTATTAACATTGCCAAAACTTTATAAGTTAAAACCGCGCCGTGTTGATATTGTATATCTTCAAATACAATAAAATCTGGTTCTCAAGCTTTAATAAAAATATCTTCAACTAATTTTTTAATCTTCATTAGTCTATTACTTAAATCGCCTTGAAAAACATATAAGTTATAAAAAATTAACTTACCATCTTCATAAATACTCAATCCAAATTTTTCTGTTGCTTGGTCAAAAGCAATCACACGATAACCTTTCTTAGGTGGAACTGCGGAAGGATTAACGAAATCAGAGTGTCTATTACAGCAAGGACATTCAAAACTTGGTTTACGTATGTCTGCCATTGTAGTCTCGATTAAATGACCATTTTCGCATTGAACCTTAATAAAACTTGTTAAGCTTTTATAATTACTATCGTCAATTAAAGTTAATTTCTTTTGCGCAAGTTCATTAATTAATGATTCTCTACTTAGACGCCCCATTTGATTTTTCCTCAATCTTTTGTTCAACTAATTCAAGTTTTTGAACCATATCTGGATTATTAATCATTTTAACTAAATCTTTAATTAATTCATTACGTTTTACACATAATTCATTTAAAGATAGATTAGTTAAACTATTGCTAAAATTTAAAAGTTCGTTTTTGTTCATAATTACAATCCTCTCTTTATAATAGTATAATATACAATTTCTGTAAAGACAAAAATTGATACTTAATAAAATAAGTTAATGAACGTATTTGATTTTTCTTTTGTTTTATTTTATATTTTATTTAGAAGGAGTTATATATACATTATTGATGGGCGTATTCGAATCTGTTCCATCAGGAGGTTTTGATGGATATGGAAAAAACAATCGTTGAATCAATTAATAATATTGAGCACGAATTGGGCAAAATTAGCGGTGAGAGCGCGGCTAATAAAATTAATAATGATAGAGAGTTTAAACAATTACGTGAAACTTTAGAACGCACCACTTTTCAATTAGAATTAAAGAATGATAAACTTGATCAAATTTTAAATAAATTAATTCATAGAACTGATAATCAAGATGAATTACTAAGAGATCATGGAAGACAACTTGAGAGTATTCAAGAAGTGTTGAGAAAGTTTACAGATATCAGTCAACAATTAGATAATCATGATCAACGTATTACCGCACTTGAAAATACTACACATGATTCTATTGAAATTCGCAAAGAACGTATTAAAACTTGGGGTGCAATCATTGCAAGTATTATCGCCGCAGCAGGTAGTGTTATTGCTATTGTTGTAAGTACTTGTTTATAGGAGGTAAAATTATGGATTGGCAAAAATTATTAACAGATGTAATTATTAGTGTTGTTGGTTTACTTTTAAGTGGTCTTGGCACTTGGTTAACAGTTTTAATTTCTAAGAAAATTAAAAATGAAACCGTTAAAGAAATTTTAAACGGCGCTTTAAATATTGTTAAAGATGGCGTAGATCACACTTATCAAACTTATGTTGAAGCATTGAAGGGAACTAGTTTTTGGGATGAAAAAGCTATGAAGGAAGCGCAAAATCGCGCAGTTGATTATATTAAAAGTAATTTAAGTGCTTCTGCGATTGAATACATTAAAGAAACAGGCAAAACCGTTGAGGAATGGATCCGTGAACAAATTGAAATCGCAATTAAAAAATCAAAAGATTCTGCTGAAAAATAGGGGTGTAAATTATGGCTTGAGAAAAGAAAGTCTGGGTCGATAATCAAACTCCTCTTTGCGCGGAGAATATGAACCATTTAGAAGATGGTATTGATAGTAAAGTTGATAAAATTGAAAAATCTACTAATTGGCAAGTATATGGAGTAGGTTCTAAAAGTGTAAATCTACCAAATGGAAATTCTATAGATGTATCAGACCAACCTTTTGTTGATACTTTGATGAATAGAAATTGGCGTGGTACATCTCAAGTTGAAAATCCAACAGAAAATAAAGATATTGCGAATAAAAAATATGTTGATGACTGTATTACTAATCTTGATAATGCTTTATTATATGAAGCATATTTTGATGAAGAAATTTGAACTCAATTACAAACAAATGGTCAAATTTCTTTTGATAACTATCAAGGCTTAGCAGAATATCTTATTAAACCTCTATTGGATCGAATTGATACACCAATTATTCGAATCTTTTGTGGTGATTCAAGATATATTTTTCATTATCAAGGATATATGACCTATGAAAAGGGTAATGTATATAATTTTTTATCTATTATTAATGATGATGAACAAAATCCATTATTTTTAATTTTATCCGTGGATTATGTTCAACAATTAATTAAATTAAATACATTTGATCCAAATACTTTTACAAGAAAATATCAACATACAGTATTATTAAAATATCAAGATGAATTAGTTTGTTATTATATCTTTGAGGATACAACCGCAACAAAATATGAAACAATTGAAGCTTTAATTAAAGCCCGTGGTTGGGTTAATGATGAATTTAATCCTAATATATTTACTTTACATGAAAATACTATTGTTGGTAATGGTTTAATGGTTCATAATAATACAGATTTAGTAGTTTCTTTAAATGGGCATTTAATTCAAAATTTTGACTCAATAACTGATACAATAAAATAAAAGACTCATAATGAGTCTTTTTTATTTACCTAAAATAAACTTTGCGCTTTTTCTTCTGTCCATCTATCTGGATGCACAATTGGATCAAGTTGGAAGAAAATTTTCTTTAACATAATAACATCTTCTAATGCGTCGTGCGCACCATCATTATTAATCCCCAATATTTCTGCTACTAATGATAATCGCCATTTGCGCCCCAACTTATCTTTTAATCCATAAAGATTTTGTCTTTTGGCATCAATAACGCAATCATAATAACCATCAATACCAGGAAACTTTTCTTTATTAAAGTAATCATAATGAATACCTAATACTTTACAACGTTCATTTAACATGCGACGATCAAATGCTTCACCATTATAAGTTAAGCATACGTCAACATCATGTTGTTTTAACCATACGCAAAAGTCTTCTAAAACTGCACGTTCACTGCGGCAATTAACTAAATCTTTTGCATAAATGCCGTGAACAGCACTTGCTTCAGGATTAATAGTATGAGTAGTTTTAATACGCTCATTAAACTCATCAAGCACATTACCGTGTTCATCGCAAATTAATGCCGCGATCTGAATTGGAGCGCAAGTATTCCAATAGCGGTCAGTAGTTTCTGTATCTATAACTGCAAATCTTTTATAATTATATTTCATTTTATTCTCCTTATAAACCTATTTTAAATTCTTCTTGTCATAATTGTCATGGAATGTCATTTTGCGAAAGCATTGTGTCGCCCCATTTCATTAATAAAAATTTCCTATCTTCCCAAGTTTGTCTTAATAAATCACGAAACAATACATTTCAAGTTTGCGGTTTATTTCAATATTCTTGTTGATTATATGTGCCGCGGCTTAATTTATATCGTTTACCTAAATACTCTAACCAACTAATGCGGCAATTATTTTCAGTTCATTCGCAAATTGTTTCAAACAAAAAGAAATATGGCGTATCAAGTCGACGTTGAATCGGCATTTGAATTTTGAATACTACTTTCTTTTCTTTTGCGTGAATAATTACTTGTTTAATTTTTTCAAAATCATTAAGTGCATTTTCTTTATCTAACCAGTGATCATGCGGCATATAGTGTAATATAATCGTTCCAGCACTAACATGCGGGAAATGCTTTTTAAACTCATAGATAAAATCTATTGCCTCATTAACACATTCAAGTCTTAATGGAGACCAATTTACATTAGCTCCAGGAGTCAATTTTAATTCAAAAAATTTATCTCTAAGTGTTTTATTATTAATTAATTTTTCAAGCCAGATTGGTTTTAAAAAAGTAATGTTTTTTATTTCTTTAAGCATTTCAAGAGCTTTTATTATATCTTTTTCCGCCGCGGTTCACATAGTAGTATCTGTCAATATTACTCTTTTGCGCTTAAAGGTATTAGAATAATCTTGAATGTGCGGCAATAATTCACCCTTATCGTTAAATAATCTTAATTGTTCAGATCTTTCTAGTGTTGTATCATATTCAGGATAAAGCAAATAATCAGGTCTACAACCCAACATAGCATCGCTCATACTCCATTTAATACGTGCTTTATAAGCATTACCTCACCATTTTACTTTACTATTGGTAAAAAATTCAAATGGTGGATTAGGTGTTTTATTATTTTCCTTAATAATATAATAAATATCGAAAGGTCGATTAATGTCGACCTCTCGCATTACAAAATTAACTTTATCTCCAAGTTGTTTGTGATAGCTTGATATTTTCATTACATCTGGATTAAAACAATTACTTTTATCTTTTGCATAATAATAATCTAAATCTCAAATACTAACTCTATTCATACTACCACCTATTTTGCTTGGAACTCTTTAAAATTCCCTTCGCTATCTAAAACTATCTTTTCAATACATTTTACTCTGCTATTTTTATATACTTTCGGAACAAATGTCGCGCCACGTTGAATACCTGTAATTAACAAATGAGTTCCCTTTTCGAAGAAACTTTCATCTGTTGTAGTTTCATTACCATTCTTATCTACTTCTGTTTCACTCTTTGCATATAAAGCATATAAATCTTTATAACATTTTACATTAACTACTCCAGAAGGACATTGAACAGTTATTAATCCTTTTGTATTATTTTTATCTATTACTGTTCCCGCGATACTAAATAACTTCATTTTTGGAATTTCTTTACCTTTAATAAAGAACATTCCATCTTGCGCGCCTTCAACTATATCTTGAACCGCAGTTATATTTACGTCCATTTGCGGAATTACTTTCTCTAATGGATGTTTACCAAAATAAAAGTTTAAACTATCAAGCTCCCATTGAGCCTCATCACCGCTAAAATACTTATTGAACTCCGCGTCAAATAAATTTTGATTCATTTTCTTTAATAATTCCGCGGAATTTTCTTTAATATATTTTCTTAACGGATTCATATTTGTTTCATAAAATACGTCCCATTTACCGCTATCAATAACCCTACGAGGTTCACCATCAATCATTAAATCTTGCGCTATTAATTTACTATCTCCAATAATTTTTCTCCAAGAGTCAAATTTATCTGCAGGAATATTAAGTCTATCGCCGCAATACCATAATTTATCTGGATCTCTATGTTTTCTTAATTCTTTTGTCAATTTATATACATCACAATAATATTCTAATTCTTTTGGAAATAAACCTTGTTCAATTAACATATTTGCATTTTGCATAGTTAATTTGCTCTTTGGTTCGCAAACATACCAAATATATTTCGTTGCAATTTCACGGCGGTTTAAATGTTCAATATTATCAAATGCACCGCACTTAATTAAATTAACAATTTTATCTTTCATAACAACTTTTTTAGTTGTTCTCTTTAAAAAATCTGTTAATGAACTAAATGGACGATTATTCATAATTTCTTCAATACTTGGATCCGTGACCCTTGATATACCTTTTAAACCATAAACAATAGTATTTCGTTTAATATCAGGAGTAAAACTCAATCTTGATTCATTAATATCTGGAAGCTCAATATTACATATTTTACTAAATTTATCTAATGCTCCTGCTAATTTAGAATAATCCATTTTATTTTGAGTTTTCTTTTCAACTTCATCATCGTCATCAATTGCTATAATATTTTCATCAACTAAATTATAAAAATCACTTGAAGCTATTGCACTACTATCAACACTTAAACATGCACAATTCCAATATAAAATTGGGAAACGATAAGCCAAATTCATCTCTTGTAAAGCAATTAAGGCATAACCAGTGGTGTGAATCTCGGAGAAACTATAACCTAGTTGTGTTGCGATCTGTTTATCCCACACGTAGTTTAATAAATTTTCGCTACTACCTACTTCTTTTCCCTTTTGATAAAATAATTCTTTAACCTTATCAATTTCTCTGAATTGTTTTTTTGCAATAGTCTTTCTTAATTTATTTGCTTCTTGCATTGTGAAATTACTAATATGCGGATCCATTACCATTTGCATAACAACTTCTTGAGATTCTCCAACTCCACATTTACGTGTTAAATATTTTTCAAGAACTTTAACTTCATCCGCAGTTAAACCCGCCTCTTCCATTTCATTATACCACAATTGTGGAACTCTTTTAAATCTTGCATATTTTGCTAATGGTAATTCGCCATCACTCATTAATCGCATTAATGAAGACGAAATTGCCAATTCGTTTAAGCTACGTGGTTGAATATCGGCTACGGCTTGACTACCAACAGTAGTATCAAATTGAAATAAACTACTAATCGCGCCTTGACCTACTAAATCCCACATATCTTTATCGTCATAGATTAAATTTTGCGGCGCCAAATACTTTGTATATGTTGATCTTAAATCTCCTTGCCACTCAATTTGTTTATCTTCCAATAAATAATTTAAACATTGATGTATTCTATCAAGTGCTGAAACAGTTAAAAAGTCATATTTAATTAAACCTGTTTCCTCTTGATCGTGTAAGTCAAATGCCGTGACCAATTGTCCTTTTGTAGTTTTTACATAACTACCATAATCTGTAAAATCACCATTAATCGCAACAACACCTGATGCGTGAACACCTAATCTTGTAATTAATCCTTCAATACTTTGCGCTAATTCCCAAAGTTTTGGATTTTGATCCATTGTATCTTTAAATGCTTTAATTGGTTTTCTATCTTCATCTTCATTACCATAATAACATTCTTTTAAATTCCAATCAAATCCACGTTCATTAGGTATCATGCTAGTTAAATATGTAATTAAATCATCGTCAATGTTTAAACCTCGACCCGCGGTTTTAAGTGCCGATTTTGTTCCCTCTGTACCAAAAGTACAAACATTAATTAAATCACCGCTGTTATCAACGAAATAATTACGAACTTTATTAAATACTGCTGCCCTTTTATCTGACTCAGAATCGACATCAATATCAGGATAATCTGGACGAGATGGATGCATAAAACGCCAAACGAATGGTAAATTTAATTGAACCGGATTCATTTGTGTAATGCCCGTTAAGAAATTGATTAACATTGCTCCCGCGGATCCACGTGAAGGTCCAACTAACGAACCAGCCTCCCACATTAATTCAACCATTTTACTCATTGTAATAAAATAGTCTGACATTGATTTTTTAATCGCATCGCCAACAGTCTTAATTGTCCAAAATTCTTCTTCTAGTCTTTTGTAATAAACTTCATTACTCCAACTTTCATCATATTTTTCAATATAACCGTGCGCAACTAATTCTGCTAAATATCTATCAGCTTCAATATCACTATGTAGATAATAATAAAAATTTGGATACGTTTCTTGATCAACATCATTAAATACTTCTAAATCTTCTTTATATTCTTCTAAATGTTCATAAGGAACTTTTGCGATAACCTTAGGTTGTTCAATTTCAAAATATTCAACCATATCTTTAATGCGACGAGTATTTGCAATCATAACGTTAAATTGTTCCGCGGACATATAATTAAATCTTTCTTTTAATTCATCAATGCCCATCATATATGTATATTTATAAAAACTGTCAACTTCTCTATCACTACTTGATTTACTATTTAAAAATGCTTTATGAATTTCTCTTTCTTCTGCCTTTAAATAGTGCGCATCAGTTGAACAAACAAAGTTATATTTACCCCAATAATGTTCAATCATATATTTATTATATTCATTTTGTTCAGATGGTTCTTCATTAGGTTGAAGCTCAATAAAGAAATTTTCTTTACCAAAAATACTTCTTAATCCTTTTAAATGATTATCTAACTTCATTAAATAATAACTACTATCTTTGCCGTCAATTACTTCTAATTGACCATTTTTTATTAAAGTTGCTTGTTTCCAACACCAAGCTACATAACCACCTAAACACGCAGTAGTACAAATTAAATGTCCGCCTTTAACAAATTTACTTAAATCACTTGGATAAGTTGGTGTTCTTTGAATTCCTTTAACCCAAGCTCTACTCCAAGCCGCGGAAGAAAGTTGTTTAATTTGTCTCCAACCTTCTTTATCTTTTGCGATTAAAATCATATGCCAATAATGATTGTTTTCAGTTGTGCGGCAAGCACCTTCTTCACTTAAGTAAATTTCGTTTCCTAATGCGATTTTAAAATCTAATTCATCTGACATTTGTGGATAACTAATTAAATCTTCTTCTGGGTGAATATTTTTCCATTCTTTCTCTAATTTCTTTTTATATGCTTTAAGAAATTTTAAATGACCACTAATACAATCGTGATCTGTGAACGCAAATCCGCTCATTCCTAATTCCCAAGCATAATCGATCATTCGATCAGCTCTATTAATTGAGTCAATAATTTTTAAATTACTGAACTCTGTGTGATTGTGCGGTGAAAACCAATTTCTTTGACTCATTTATTTTCTCCTTTTATTACTAAATATATTATACTAAAAAATTTTCCTTTTGTCAAGGAAAATTTCTTTAATTATGGTTTATACTATTCCAAATA
>CALBGF010000176.1 GCA_937893635.1 uncultured Mollicutes bacterium
CACCTCCACAAAGAAACTAATAATTATTATACATAAAATTATTAAATAATGAAACCAGGAAAAACTATTATTGAATATTTTTACGTCTTTTTATGATTACATATCCAATAATTGATAGCATAAATATAGATAAAACAATTATTATTGTTCCATAATTAGAATTAATTGTAGTTATAGTTCCTACATGATTATCTTCATTATTTGATTGAACATAATTAAATGCATTTAGAATATAGGCAATAGTATCTCCAACACAAACAATACTTCCATCACTACCTATTACATCAAATGTGTAGGATAAAAGTTCTTCTTCTAATTCACTAGTGATATACATTTCATATTGTTCATTAAAGGCTGTTTGATTATCTTTATTAGCAATATAATTGCATATGGACCATTCATCGTTATCATCTTTAACTCTTACTTCTTTATAATAAAAATCGTCTAAGAACATATAAACACTAATTCCAGCATCTAAATAATCATAGTCTGCTACTTTTAATTTATCCTCATCTTTTAATGTTTCATAAATTTCTTCTGCATTATCATACGCATCAGTTATATTTGTAAAATCTGTTAAATCTTCTCTAACAGCTTTGAATGCATTTTTATATTCATCAATTGCTTTAATAGCATCAGTATAATCATAAACTGTTGAAATAAATTTCGTTACATCAAGTCGTCCATTACCAAAATAGTTTTCATCATTTAAATCATAGCAAGAGTCATATAATGCTTTAATAATACCTTTTTGAGTAACTTCTGGGTGTGCTTCCTTATATAATGCAATAGCACCCGCTACTAAAGGAGAGGCAAACGATGTTCCACCCCAACTACTACTAGAGTATGAGTTATTTGATTTTGCGTTAGCGCCATATCCTCCGCCCGGTGCAACTAAATCAATATCACCATAAGCATATCGATTTCCATTATCATCCGTTTTTGTGCCACCATTTCCATAATTAGAGTAGTCTGCTTTTGTATCTAATGATTCATTAGCTAAAGCACCAACACAAATTACATTATCGTTATTAGCAGGATATGAAGCATAATCTGTATTATAGTTTCCTGCAGCCGAAACAATTATTGCTCCGTTATCCCATGCCTTATTTATTGCATCAGCATATGCAGTTGTAGCTTTTTCAGGTGCTTTACCACTTGTTTGCCCATTATATATTATATTATCAACAGCGTAAGACTGAATTGATAAATTAATAATGTCAGCACCTACTTCTATTGCATATTCGATAGCGCCATTAATCCAATCTTTACTTGGAAACACATCATCTTTTGCGCATTTGATAAATATTAATTCAGCATCTGGAGCAATACCAACGGATCCAACACCATTAATTTGAGAAGAAATCATAGAAGCAACATGGGTGCCGTGTCCGCCGCTATAATCACTTAATCCTTTTAATAAAGCTTCATAAGTTGATACGTCATTTCTTCCATTAGTTAGATTAGGTAGCATAGTATGTGGTTTTGTAGATGTTGATAAATCGCCACTAGAAAAATAAGCAGATTTATCAGAAATTATACAATTTCCCTCACTATCATAAAAATCTTCATGCGTAGCGTTAATACCAGTATCAATAACAGCAATTTTAACTCCTTTGCCAGTATAAGTATTTAATGTATCTCCAACATTCATATATTCAAATTGATTAGTATTATTTTCTTCAATAGTTGAAATACTTTGTGCTTTAGCCACTACTAAATCATTAGATGAAGTTATATTAACTAAACCTAAACTCATAAACATAACAAAAGATAAAATTGCTTTTTTCATAAATGTTTTCCGTCCCACTTAATTATGATTATTAAATAGGTAAATAGCAACAAGTTTGAGTATAATATTTAAAGTTTTTATATAAGCTAATGACAATTTGATTTTCAATTTAATTATTCAAATTTTACTAAAAAATCATAAATTTAATAATTCTTGATTTATAAACTAGATGTAGTCACATAAAAGCACAATGAATAAAAAATAATAATTTTTAATGAGCATTACCTTTTTATTTATTGATAGCATCAAAAACATAATCTTTCATTGCTACTTCACATGAACAAGTAATTCTATCGCCATCTAGAGTTATAAGACCATATTCAAATTCTCTTACATTTGAACCATCTTTATTACTCCAATTCTTAAATGTAATTTTATTTCCAGAGATAGTATATTTAAATGTATCAACAACTGTAGTTTCATCATCATAATTACTAATTCTTTCACCTGTACCATCGGCATTGAATTTTAATGTATATGTGTATCCGTATTGAGAAGGATAATCATTAAAGTATTCTTTTTCAGTAATTATTGAAGCATAGTCAATAGGAGCAGTAACTATAAATGTGATTGATTTGGTAACTTTTTCATCCATATTTGATTTGAAAGTAATAGTGGATTTACCAGGCTTTAAAGCAGTAACTGTGACATCATTCTTTTCATTCATTGTTACACTAATTACTTCTTCATCGCTAATTGAAGATATTGAAATGTCATTTGAAGAATTAGCTGGAATAGGACAAACTGAGAAAGTATAAGTTTGATCAACTATCAATGTACTATCGGCAATTGCTGGACGAATAACTGTAAATCTTAGTGAAGTCGGTGGTGGCAACATTTTCCACAATGCTTTTATTGTTATATTTTCTGCTGGCATTGCATCTGGTATCTCTTTATCCCAACCTATAAAAGTATATCCTTTTTTTGTTGGATCAGTTGGTTTTACTATATTAGTACCATAGTCTTGCGTTATTGAATCTATTGTAGTTCCACCATCGGTATCGAAGCTAATGGTGTATTTGTTTATCTTCCACAATGCTTTTATTGTTATATTTTCTGCTGGCATTGTACTTGGTATCTCTTTATCCCAACCTATAAAAGTACCTTCCTCTTTTGTTGGATCATTTGGTTTTATTATATCAGTTCCATAGTCTTGCGTTATTGAATCTATTGTAGTTCCACCATCGGTATCGAAAGTAATTGTATATTTATTTATCTTCCATAATGATTTTATTGTTATATTTTCTGCTGGCATTGTACTTGGTATTTCTTTATCCCATCCTATAAAGGTGTATCCTTCTTTTGTTGGATTACTTGGTTTTATTATATCAGTTCCATAGTCTTGCGTTATTGAATCTATTGTAGTTCCACCATCGGTATCGAAGTTTATTGCATATTTGTTTACTTTCCATTTTGCTGTAATTGCCATGTCACTGGCTGGCATTTTATCTGGTATCTCTTTATCCCAACCAATGAAAGTATATCCTTCTTTTGTTGGATTATTTGGTTTTACTATATCAGTACCGTAATATTGGATAATCGAGTCTATTGTACTTCCACCATTTGTATCAAAAGTAATTGTATATTTATTTATCTTCCATAATGCTTTTATTGTTATACTTTCTGCTGGCATTGTATCTGGTATCTCTTTATCCCAACCAATAAAAGTATATCCTTCTCTTGTTGGATTATTTGGTTTTACTATCTCTGTCCCATAGTCTTGGGCTATTTGATCTATCGCACTTCCACCATCAGTATCAAAATTAATTGTATACTTGTTGACAGCCCATTTTGCAGTAAATGTTTTATTTGATTTTATAACATAAGGAAAATCTACTTTTATTCCTTCTTCATCATACCAATCAACGAAAGTATTTCCTTCTTTAGTTGGTTGATTTGTTGGTTCATTTACCATTTGATTTTCTTCTAATGTTCCAGAGTATAGTTTTGTATTATCACTATAAAAAGCATAAGAAAACATAGATAATCTATATATATCAATATAATATGTTTTATTATTATTTTTACTACTATCCCAAACTGTTATATATGCATTATTATGTCCTTCTTGTAAAGACATATTTTTAGTAGCTATTGTTTGTGATCCTTCAATATCTTTAGATAATATCCAAGTACATCCATTAGATACTTTTATTTCATTATTAAGTGTTACTGAACTTATTTTATTACTTACAGTCTTTTTTAATGTAGGATATTGATATGAATCATAATCAATTTCATATCCTTCTGCGGATTCTATTTTATATTCACCTATATTACTTATATTAGAGATACTAGGTGGTACACTTGTAGATGGTTTATCATTAATTGATTCACTAGTGCTATTAGATGGTCGAACACTAACGCTGTTAGAGTTGTTTTTGTCACAAGAAACTAAAACAGACATAAAAACTAATAGAAATGCTAAATATTTACTTTTCATAACTTTACCTTCTTTTCCCATAAGATTAAATTCCAGTAATATGATACCCCCCCCCGTAGCATATTGTCAATTTAAAATTAAGCGCTATTCAATTTTGAAAACGAGCATAAAAAAACGGGATTTCCCCTTTGAGATATCCAGCTTAATAAAAATATAATTTTTTTTGATTGATTGCTTTTATTAAAATTAAAATATACCAATTAAAAGCAAAAACCACACAACATGTTTTCCTTTTATTTGCTTTAATTCAATGTAACATAATAGTCTTTTTCAACAAGCGCTGGAGAAATATTTAATCCTCTACTTGTTGCTT
>CALBGF010000177.1 GCA_937893635.1 uncultured Mollicutes bacterium
AAAAATATTGAAGATATTAAGACAATCACTATTGAATGCCGTTGGTGGACTGATGAATATTTAACTATTAATTATGAAGAACTGACATCGCAAGCCCAGAAGCTGTTTATAAAAAAGATAGAAAGCAATATTGGTGATATGGGTTTGCTTAAAGAAAATGATACCTATGATAGAAAATTCTATGTGCAGGATTTAACAGTTCCTTATCATCTTTTTGTAAGCCACTATTGATTTTTTATAAAAATTATTATATAATATTTATAGAAAATAAGAAAAGAGGAAATGAAATAAATGAATAAAAACTTATATGAACTGCTTTCTGAGAATGAAAAAACGATAATAAAAAACTATATATTAGAATATGCTACTGGTTACAGAGAAACTGCGCCATTAGATAAACTTCTACAGTTTTGGACAGCGGAAAAAGTAGATTTGTATAAGATGTTAGACAATAATTTATCTATTCATAAATCTGTTGTAGCTGAGAAGGAAAGAGAACAGCTTGAAACTGAAGTAATGAGTAAGCTTCAGTCTAGAAGAGAAAATGGAGAACCTACTTTTTATGAAAATTATTTAGCATGGTTAAGATATAATTTTCCTAGACTTGACTCAGAATCTTGGACCAATAATGATGTTGATTTAAAAGGCGTTTTCCAGAGCCAAGAAGATTATCGAGCTATGTGGAATTTAATTGAAAATCAGGAAGCGCTTATTGATAATCGTTATGAAGGAAGAAGAATTACAATTCATACTCCTAGTGATCATGATTACACTTTCTGCTCTGGTACTAAACTTTTAAAGATTTTTAAGAAATTGTCTGATGAATTTAATATTGTAGGATTTGAAAGATTTCGTTTAAAGCATTCTCAGATTTGTAATGAAAAGACAATTAGAGGAGATATGTATCTTACAATTCATCCTTTAGATTTTATGACCATGAGTGATAATAACTGCGGTTGGCATTCATGTATGTCTTGGGTGGAAGAAGGAGATTATCGTAGAGGAACTCTAGAAATGATGAATTCTCCTATGGTAATTGAAGCTTATTTGCGTTCAACGATAGACATGGATATGCCTGGAGGTAGCGAATGGAGCAATAAGCGTTGGAGACAATTATTTATTGTCACTAAAGATTGTATTGTTGCTATTAAAGGTTATCCTTATTGGAATAGAGGTCTTGAAAAAATTGCGCTTGAATGGATTAAAGAATTAGCTGAAAAAAATTTAGGTTGGCAGTATCAGAATGTTTTATATACATATGACAATCCTAGTGAAAATGTTATGTATTTTAATGAAGCGCAAAATCAATGGATTAGTACAGATTATAAGATTTGTTTTGAAACAGTGGCTATGTATAATGATCTTTATTCAGAACATAAGATGTTTTTAAGTAAAGATTATCCAGAAGATGAAGAAAAGATGTTTGAATATTCTGGTATAGCTAATTGTATGATTTGTGGCGAAGCCAAAGAATTTTATGATTTTGAGAATGAATCAGAATTAGCTTGCGATACTTGTTTACCACATATTTATTGCTCAAATTGCGGCAGCGAAATTACTGATGATCCATGGATCATTGATGGAGCTGAATTTTGTCAATGGTGTGCAGCTGATTTGCCGGTTTGCTCTGGCTGTGAAGAACCACATCTTGAAGAGAATATAACGGAATTATATTTGGGCAATAAGGAAACTGGTGAAGTGTATGAACATTACAGAGATTTCTGCAATGATTGCATGAAAAGCGGATTTTATTTTCCAGAAAGTGCTTGTTTTGAAGTTTATCAAAAACGTGCTTATTGGTTTGGAGATGATTATAAGACAGTATTTGTTGTTGATATTAATCAATTGACAAAAGATGGTAAGATTGTTTTTGATCTTGATGAAGATACGGAGTTATGTGAAGTTGGTTGGGAATATAAATATAATGGTTACAGATATAATTATATGGGACGAAAACAAGTAATTTTAAATGTTGATAATCCTGTATATGATTTAGACCATTTATACATTAAAGTAAAGATTAAAGGGGATTTAGAACATCCTAACGTAAAAACAATTGAATGTTCTGAAAATATTAATTTTTCTTTCACAGATTATGAAGGAAAATCAACTGAAGAACTTTGTTATGAATTACTTCAAATGATTTACCCTGATGCGCCAGAAGAAGAATTAAGAGCATTTAAACGGTTTGAAATTCAGTTTGTGCAGATGACTAAAGCGACGCCATCACTTAGTAATGATGAATACGTTTATATGTTAGATGGTAATGATTTTACATATGAAGTACAGAAGAATGACATGTTTCATTATGTGGACGAATTAGGAAGAGTATTAACCAAGGTGGTTAATTTCTAATTTGAAAAATTTAAAAAATAATAGTATAATAATTATAGAAAATAAATAAATAATAAATGAATTTTAGAAAGGAAACGAAAAACTATGGAAAAGAAAATGACTAAAGTAGAAATGTTTGAAATGATTAAGGGTTTTGCAGAAGCAACTGATGAAATTAAGGCTTTCTGCGACAAAGAAATTGCGGCACTCCAGAGAAAGACTGAAAAGGCTAAAGAAAAGAGAGCCGAAAAAAGAGCTGAAGGTGATGCTCTCGGTGAAGTAGTTAAGCAGGTACTGACTACGGACCTGCAGACTTTAGCAGATATTGCCTCTCAGATTGTTGATGAAAATGGTGAAGCTATGTCGAGTCATAAAATTGCATATCGTTTAAGAAATCACTGTAGATGCAGATGGTAAGCGCTTGAAAAAGATGGCTTATGCATTAGCTTAAAAGGAGAGACTTCGGTCTCTCTTTTTTTTATTTTATGGAAAAATTTGCTTGCGCGGTACACGACTGCGCATATCGAAAAACCAAAATAAAAATAAGGCTACCTATTTTTTTGAATCAAAATTTTCTATTTGACTAATTTCAAAAATTTTGGAGTAATGAAATATAGTGCTAGTGGACGACAACCTCTCAGCGTTTTACGCAAAGTAGATGAAATCCGATTAGATTATAATGATATAGATAAAATATATGATTTTTTTATTGATTTTGAAGAAGAACCAAAAGACTATATAGTAAAAATATATGCGACTGATGAAGTTGATTGGACAAAACTTTATAATATTAATGAAGCTAGCAAAGGGCATTTAACTTTAGCAACTGAAATTCTTGATCAGGCTAATTTATGTCATTCTATAGGAGCTAAATGGTATTGGGGTTATCCTATTACAAGTTACTGGGAATTAAATAGTGTAATGCGCTATGAACCTTCTCAATTATTATTAGGAGCGCCTTTATACTTTGATTTGCCAGAAGTAAAGAAAAAAAGTGCAGGCGTGCCAATTCGGCTTGTAGCTGATTTATGCGATGACCCATTGATGCCGCATGAGAATGGTGTTTGTGGACCATATGTGCGTCCTGAAGATATATCGGTATATGAAAAATATATAGATACTTTAGAATTTGCGCGTTATGGAAAAGAATATTTAAAGCGTGAAGAATCATTAATTGATATTTATCAATCAGGTCATTGGCCAGGTAATTTAAATCTCTTATTATTAAATTTAGGCGAGCATGTTGACAATCGCGCAATTCCAGAACAATTTGGTGAAGCGAGAGTTCAATGCCGACAGGCGTGTATGCGCAATTCGCATTGTAGACTTTGTAAAACATTGATTAAGTTTTCGCAAGTGCTTGATAAAAATAAGCCGCAGATAAAGTAAAAACTTCTCTTATTTTATTTTTCTTAATTTATATGTTATAATATATTATAAGATAAATAATAAGGAGATGATTCTTTTCAGTAGCTTCATTTATGTTCCTTTCTTCGTCCTAAATATCGAAAAACCCGGCGGCAGTATTCCCGGTAGGGTTCTCCGAAAGTGCTTGCCAGAAACCGCTATTCCTGTAAAATCTGCAAATGCAACATAATCATGGCGAACAGAGAAAATCCCAATGTCAGCAGGTTTCCGTACAGCAGCAGGACACCGACATACATGAGGTCAAAGCCG
>CALBGF010000178.1 GCA_937893635.1 uncultured Mollicutes bacterium
TTTTACAAATTGTTGAATTATAAAATCCAATCTTATAAAATAATATTACTTAAGGGAGTTTGTTAATTATGTACGCATATGAAATTTTTGAAATAGTTAAAAATAATACTAAAAAAACAATCGAGCAAGAAGGTAGTTCTTGTATTGTTGGCTTTGCAAATGAGTTATATAATCGATTAATACGTAACGAAGGATTAGATAAGCAGGCTGCTTATGAAGTAATAATGGGGGCTTTTGCGTGTGTTGCTTGTAATGATGGCAAAATATCTATGGAAGAATATTATGCTATGAAAAAAATGCTTAAGGCAGGAGATTATTTTACATATGATGAATTTTTTAATAGAATGGTAAAATATAATAAGCAAGAATGGCGTAATAAGACTATCCAAGTATTTCAATCATTAACAGATAGACAAGATGCTGTTCAATTTTTATACTTTACAACCGCAGTGGCTTTAATAGATAATAATTTAGCTCAAAATGAGGAATTATTTATTACTTCACTTTGTGGTGTTGTTCGTGATCGTTTTGATCGTTAATAAGTTAATTTAGAGTAATAATCAATGTATAGAACGTACTTAATCGTACGTTTTTTTATTTTTCCAATAAAAATATAAGGCTTGTTACTTTATAAAATAAAACAAGGAGGTGTATCATCATGGATAGAAATGATATTTTTAAGCGATATGAATTAAAATATCTATTAACTATAGAGCAATATAATAATATTTTAAATTCTCTTAAAGATAAAATAATTTTAGATAAATATGGTGAAACCTTAATTAGTAATATTTATTATGATACACCTAATTATTTATTAATTCGTCATTCGTTAGAAAAACCAGTTTATAAAGAAAAACTCCGGATTAGAGGATATGGAATTATAAAAGACGATTCAACAGTTTTTATCGAATTAAAGAAGAAATATGATGGTATTGTTTATAAAAGAAGAGTAAAAAGTAATTATCAAGAATCTGTTAATTTATCAAGCAATATGATACCTAATTCTCAAATTGAAAAAGAGATTAAATACTTTTTTTCATTTTATAAAAATCTTATGCCTAAAATGTATTTATCATATGAAAGAACTGCTTATATCGGTAAAGAAGATAGTTCGTTACGTATTACATTTGATAAAAATATCTTGTGGCGGAATTATGATTTAGATTTAAGAAAAGGTAGTTATGGCACTAATGTTATTAATCCTAATCAAGTATTAATGGAAATTAAAATTAATAATGCCATTCCGATGTGGTTAAGCAATATTTTAACTAATACAAAAGCTAACAAAACATCATTTTCTAAATATGGTGTTGCTTATTTACAATTATTAAAAGAAAAAGAAAGAAGTGATATTTATGCAAGAGTTATTTAATAGTATATTTGAAACAAATGAACAAACAATCGGAGTTGGTAGTTTCTTATTATGCATTTTATTTGGTTTAATCGTCGGAGCGATGTATTATTTTGCTTATACATTTAAAAATAAAGTAACAACAAGTTTTAAAACAAGTGTTGCATTACTTCCTGTTGTAGTTTGTGTCGTTATTATGATGGTTAATGGTAATATTGGTATTGGTGTTGCTATTGCGGGAGCATTTTCTTTAGTAAGATTTCGTTCTGCTCAAGGAAATGCTAAAGAAATCGTTGTAATATTTATGACAATGTGCTCAGGATTAATATTAGGAGTGGGATATTTAGCCTATGCAACATTATTTACACTTATTATGTGTTTATTAATACTTGGATCAAATATTATTAGTAAAAAAGTTAATAATAGAAATCAAAATCGTGTTTTAAAAGTAACAATACCAGAAGATTTAGATTATGAAGATGTTTTTGCTGATATTTTTAATAATTATTTCGAAGAAGTAGAACTAAAAAAAGTAAAAACCACTAATATGGGAAGTTTGTTTCGTCTTACATATGATATTAAACTAAAAAAGGATAAGTCGGAAAAAGAATTAATCGATGAATTGCGTATAAAAAATGGCAATTTAGAAATAATGATTTTAAAAGATGAATTAGAAAATACCTTATAAGTGATTTATTGTTACCTAGTCACTATTAACTTCAGTTATAACTGGTTTACCATCTTTATCTAATAATGGTGTAATACCTGTCCCATAAGTATTACATATTATTAAATAGGTAACACCAGTTTTTTTATCGACTATTAATGACTTATCGGCGCCAAAAACAGTTGTGTCTTCCTTATATACTTCAACAAATCTTGTTTCTTTATTAGATTTCTTAATAATTTTCATAATGCTCCTTAACAAATTTCTTTTTCTTTAACAACAATTATAGCTTTAGCACTATTTGTGATAGAAAACGAAATAAATTCATAATTTTCTTTTTCTAATTCATTTAATTTTTCTTCAAGTTTTTTAGACATTATATCAGCTATTGGTTGATAATCGATTACAAATGTTTTATATGGCATATTTATTTCCTCCAAAGACATATTAAAAAAATCAATGTAAAGAATCTACATAAGATTGTAAATAGAATGTAAATATTAGAGGAAAACTATTTTGTTTTTTCTTGATTATCCATTTCAATTTGATTGAGGCGCTTTAATATTTTTTCTTGGTTAGTAATTAATGAGTCGACTCGTTTATATAATTCATCTAAAACTATTTCACTTTTCAAATTTACATTATAATCATTTTCGGCGCGTTTACGATCTTTTTCTTCTTGACGATTTTGACTCATCATAATTAATGGGGCTTGAATAGCGGCAATACAAGATAAAACCAAATTTAAGAGAATGAATGGATATGCATCAAATGCGTTAGTGGCTAAAATAATATTAACAACCATCCAAATTACCATAACGGCTATAAAACTAAAAATAAAAGCCCAACTACCTGCAAATTTTGCAACTGCGTCCGCGGCTTTTTGCCCAAATGAAACTTTTTCTTTTTCGTTAGTATTTAAAGTGACATTTGTATTAAGTAATTGATTAATTATTTCTTCATCTGTTAATTCTTTATCGGTGCTATGTAATAATTCTTTAATTACTCTTTTTCTATTTTTTTCATTCATATGTATATCTCCTTGAAATTAAATTTTCTTTAGTTCATTATAAGATATATTATTTGATTTCTCAAATGCTTATTAATATTAAAAAGACAAAAGAAAAAGGATGAAGTCATCCTTATTTCATATCGTATCCAAATTCTTTTAATTTTTCTCTCATTAAATCTAAATCTAAATCATTTTCATATTTAATGACAACGTTGTTTTTTCTTGCGGAAGCTTTAACACTTTTAATATTAAAATTTTTACGAATGATATCATTAACATGGGCTTCACACATTCCGCATTTCATACCTTCAACAGGTATTGTTATTTCTTTATAATCTTTTTTCTTGAAAAATAGCATATTAGTCACTCCTTGGTTAGTATTATCTAACTAATAAAATTATAATTCTTTTTTTAATAATGTCAATTAATTAACTTTATATCATAAATTTTAATCTAAAAAATAAAATATATTAGGTGATAAAATGAATAGTTATATATTTGATAAAAGAATTCAATTAAAAGAAGCTCCGCAAAAAGTTAATTCTGTGGTTTTAGAAAATGCTTTTAATTATGTAAAAGTAAAAGAAGGAATTCATGTAATGGGAAAAATTGGTATTACTGGTGAATGTTCTTGTGATGAACATTGTTTTCCTTTTGTGGATACTTTAGATATTGATTTAATTGTTCCGGGTGACGTGATTGGAAGCTTAAAATCATTAAAACTTGTAATTGATAATTATGATTATCATATTGTCGATGATTGCTTGAATTTTAAAATTAAATGTAATCTAGAAGGTTATGATAATTCTGAAGAAGATTTAGAAATTGATAAAGCATTTGAAGAGGCAACGAGTAATTTATCAATTGATAATAAAAATGAGTTATTAGAACAATTTCGTGATACTTTATCAAATGAAGATGAAAAAACAATTGAAGATTTAATAAATGGTAAAGTAGATGTTATAACTACAACGGAAGAAGGAAATAGTGAACATCCTTATATTGATGATAAATCATTTGATGAACAAGTACCAGTTGATGAATTAACTGATAAAATTGAACCTGTAAACGCCATTAACAATGAAGTTATTGAAGGTAAAATTAATGAAATCAAATCGAATTTAAATAAAAATAATACTAGTAATGCATTATTTAAAGAAGAAAGATTTGTGGTATTTTCAAGTTTTTATCGTGTTAAAAAAGATGATACTTACGCTTCAATAGCTAAAAATTATCAAATAGATGAAGCACATTTAAGAAAAAGTAATAATGAAAAAGAATTAAGTGAAGGAACCTTACTTCGCATCCCACGATGAAAGATATAATTGAATCGCGCTACAACATTAAAATTAATGCGATTATCAAAATAACGAATAAGTCTTATAAATTAATGTGCGAAGAAGGAAACTTTGTTTTAAAGTATCATAATGATCAAACATTAGAAACAATATTTTCCCGTTTATCAATGATTAATAATGATGTGTTCTTGTTACCAATTAAATCATATAATGGCAATTATATTGAAACATTTCAAAATTTGTATTTTGCTATTTATCCTTTTGTTAATGATGAAGTTTTGTTAAATAAGGACATTAGATTACACTTTTATGTAAAAGCAATTGCTAATTTGCATTTATGGTCGCATTATTCAATTAAAGTTAGTGATGGTTTTTTTAATGAATCATTAGATTATTTAGAAAATCAATGTGATAAAGTAGATGCTACGATTACAAGTAGAATTGAAAGAATTGAACGAGAAGAATATCATTCTCCATCAGATTGGTATTTCTTAATGAATTACGATCATATTAAAAAAGCACTTGATGAAGCTCGAAGAAGAATAGATAACTTAGAAGATGCTTGGAAAGAAGAAAAAAATCTTAATTTGTCATTAACCTATCAAAACTTTGATTATTCGCATATCTTAGTAAAACAAAATAAGATTATATCGCTTGATAAAATGGCTTTAGCGCCTTCTATTTATGATTTAAGACAATTATTTAACGAAGCTTATATTTCAAAAATTGATATTGCTTCTTTAATTAAAGAGTATATGGATATTAATCCATTACAAAAATATGAAAAAGAATGGCTATTAGCGTTCTTATTCATACCTAGTATTACGCATGTTAACGATGAAATAAAAGATATTGAACTATTATTTAAGTGTCTTAATCGCTTAACTTCTGTTGAATCTTTTGCTAACTTATTAACAGAAGAAGAAACTAGTGAAGAAAGTAATTAATATTTATCAAAAATTACACTGACTACTACGAACAAACTCGTAGTAGTTTTTATGTTACATTGCTAATGTCGAACTATGTCGAACAAAAAAAGTTGCTATAAAGGTTACATATTGTATAATCAAAGTGTAAGCATGCATGATTACTAAAAACATTGAAAGGGGTAATAAAATTGAAAGGCAAAAGAATGTTTTTAAGTCTAGTCGGAGTTGTGCCGTTATTAATGAGTGCTGCTAATGGATTAACTGTTTTTTCTAATATTATGCAGCGTCAATTGCCAGAAGATGTAGTTGAAAGAGTACTTTGTGATTCGTCTAGTAGTTTTAGCGGAAAAACAAATGGATCAAACAATAATAATATTGCTTTTAATGCAACAGTTGACTATGAAGTTTTTAAGATGGGACACAACAAACTTTACACATCTTGGGATAATAATTACTCAATTATTTTTAGAGTTCGAGTTGATTTGATGAAAACAGTAGAATACAAAGATGGTTGGTGGATTTTTGCATCTACTAAAAAAAATGATGCAACATTATCATATATTACTGCCGATTTGCGAGTTGATACATTGCCAACTGATTATAATATTATCCAAATTATGCCATCTAGCAATCGTGTGATGTCCTGTTTTGAAGAATCACAAAATAACGATAATGCCTGTGCAGGCGACTATTATACATCTAATGGCGGATTTTATATTGATATGCTTTACTATTATGATGTAAAAAACGGTAAATACCCTAGCGGTGGCGCTATGCCAATTTATTCTTACGAAACACAATTAGGTGTAAAAGGACAATATGAACATATCAAATATGAAGCACACTATGATTATATTGAAAATAGCTATTACACTGCTCAATCAGTTTTCTATTACGGAGCATTAAGTTTTAAGGGAAATTCCGATCCTAAAAATATAAAATTAAATGTTGAAGTTGGTTATGGATTAGATTACACACCAAATGTAGATTCTGACACAACTAAATTGTCTTATGTAACCATTGATGATTCAGGACTAACGCCAAGAAAAACAACTTATAAATATTCTAACAAAAGTAGTACAACAATTAACATTTTATAATTTGTTTTATTTAACTTGCGGATATCTTTATCCGCAAGTTTACAATATATATGGATAATGTTATACTATTAGTCCAAAGGGTGATTTAATATATGTTGATTAAAAAATTTATTAAAACTAATATAAAATATTTGATGCTATTTATTTTGATTTTAACATCATCTTTTTCTCTTAGTAACATTTTTATATCCAATAGTAGTGAAAATACTTATATGGATGTTAAAAGAAATATAGAAATTGGGGAAATTTATTTTTTTAATGCTAACTCTAAACCAATTGAAGAATTTGAAAACTATTTCCATAGCGAAGTCATTCCTGCTTGTGCATCCAATCTTTTTAATAATATATATATTGATTTACCTTCTGATGTTGGCCCGTCATCAAGTTCTTTAACAAATTTACCAATACTTTTTATGGATGGATATGATTATGATTTAGCAATTATTGATTATCCTAATTTTTTATATAATAAAAGTCCTAAAATATGTAGATTCAATCGCAATTTTAATGGCAAATTTAAATTTAACATATGTCAAACTAATTTTTCTTCAATAAGAGGAATATTTTTAAGTTATGACTTTTATTTAGATAATGAATTAAAAGCAGAGTATTATGCCATAAAAGCGACAAACGAAAACAAAGAACTAATTGCTAGGTATTGTTCAAATTCTTATTATGGTTTTTATGACTATGGGGAATCAATTAGCCCTGTTATAAGCAATAGTAATGAATCTATATCGATTGTATATAATCAAAAAATAGCTACTTACTTATCTTTTGCTTTAGCATTTATTTATTTAGTTATTTTTATATCGTTTTTAAATAAGAATCGTAACGATTTATATTTGTTATATTTAAATGGATATTCTAAAACAAAAACAATGCTATTTATTTTTGTTTTGCCTATTGTAAGTTTAATTATATCATTGCTATTAACATTAGCTGTTTCGAATATATATGTTCTTTTATATAATTCTTTAATTAGTAAGTATACTCCGGCGATTGCATTTGGTAGGCTTAACTATATAATGATGTTTTTAGCAATTTTTATAATATTTATTTTTTCTTTGATATATTGCCTATATTTTAAATATTTTAAACTTAAGCGGGGTGAAGCAAATGATTAAAATCACCAATTTAACAAAAAAATATAAAAATAAAGTTATATTAAACGATTTAAGTTATGATTTTGATACGCATGGATTTTATATCATAAAAGGATATAATGGTGCTGGTAAAACAACACTAGCTAATATATTAGCATTACTTGACTTTAATTTTGATGGAAAAGTTGAATTAGATGGTGTTAATATTAAAAAAATTAGAAATATTAATAAAATTAGAAATGAAAGAATTAGTTATATAATGCCTAAAAACAATTTATTTTCTTTTTTTAATGTTTTGGAAAATATCACCTGTTTTAATAAAGAATATGATGATACTTTAATAAAAAATATTGATACCTCTAAATCAATTAATGAACTAAGTGGTGGCGAAAAACTATTAGTAGCCATTACTAGAGCATTAAATTCTTCAAAAGATATCATCATTTTAGATGAGATTACTTCGCAACTTGATAAAGAACATACTTTGTTAGTTTTAAATTATTTAAAAGAGCTTCAAAAAGATAAATTAATAATTTTGATTACTCATGATATACGCGCATTAAATAAAGATGTAACTATTTTAGAATTAAAAGAAGGAAAATTATATGATTGTAATTAATGATTTAACTTTTGGATACAAAAACAAGTTGATTTTTAATCAAGCATCTTTAATATTACCAGATAAAGGTGTAATTATATTAAAAGGTGATAATGGTAGTGGCAAATCAACTTTATTAAAAATAATATCTGGTGAGTTAATTAATGATGATATTAAATTAGAATATAACCATATTACTATAGATGAAAAGAATAAAGATTATTTAACAAGTCGTATAACTTATATTTCTCAAACTAATAATTTTGTTGGTTTTCTTAACGCTTCAGAAAATGCTTCTTTAAATGATTTGATTAATAAAAAGGGAATAAAACCATTAACACTTTTAGATGATAATAAATTTAAAAATAAAAAGGAAACACAATTATCAAACGGTGAAAAAGTATTAATAACATTAGAACGTGCAATTAACGAAAATAAAGATATTATTTTATTAGATGAATGTAGTGACTTTTTAGATGACTATAATACTAATTTACTCATTAATAACATTAATGCTTTATCAGATAAAAGTTTAATTGTTATTGTAAGTCACGATGAAAGAATAATTAATGCTTTTAAAAATCACATTAACATTGAAAATAAAAAATTGATTGCAAATTTTAAGTGCGTTGATAACGCTAATAAAATAAATGAAAATCATGAAAGTAGTAAGCACAAATCTTCATCTTATATAACTAAAAAACTAGTTAGAAAACAAATGCCATTTATAAGCCTATTTTTTATGTTACTGTTTCTTTTCAATAGTGTCTTTTTAGCAGGATTTTCTTTCTTGAGTTATTCAAAAATTAATAGTTACATGTCTTGCATAGGAGAGAACTATTATCAATTATCTAGTACATCTTTTCGACGAGTAACAATCAATAAAACTAGTTTTAAAGTTACAAGTGATACAAACTCATATATAAAAGAAGAAATAATTGATAGGTTATCAAACGATTTTGATATTCCCTATTTTTGTTCTTTAGGCACTAGTCTTTTTATAAGTAATGGAGAAAAAATTGGTAAAGTAAAAATATCTTCAAAAGAATATGATGAACAATTTAAATATTCGAATATTAAGGATGATATGTTACAAATTTATCTTAATAGTTATAAAACTTATATATCTATTCCTTATGAAGTTATTGATGATGAAGATACATCTTTATTTTCCATAGTAATTAGTAAAAATGATTTAGACGCTGTTATCTACAATGAACCAATCAGCGTTAGTGGCGCTATATGGGAAAATGATAATTTCTTATTTTCGAATAATGAATCTATCAAGAAACTATTATCAATTGAAGGAAGACTTAATTTTTTTACTAAACAAATGTATGAAGATAAATATGATGTTAGTTTAAACGATGATATTAGCGATAATAAGCTTTATATATCAAAAACACTAGATCAAATGTACCATACAAATAATGAACTAAACTTTTTTAACTTTGAAAACGTAGATATGGCTGAGTATACAAAATCATTTTTCAATCTTAATGAAATATTTCATAATACTTATTTAGTAAGTGATTTTGAAAATAATTCCTTAATAAGTAATGAAGTTATAATAAGCGACAATAACTACAAAAAATTAGTTTCATTAATTGATTTAATTGATAATCCATTCATTTATTTAAAAAAATCTGACTTGCAACTAGTTAAAAAATATTATCAAGATAATATTAAATTATCAGAATATTATCTATTTAAATATAAAAATTATACTGGGTACAAACTTAATGATTTTTATAAATTTTTAGATTTTTATAATGAAAATGCTATTTTTTATAGTGCTTTATTAGTGTTATTATTAATTCCCGAATTATCTATAATTTATATTGTAATAAAAGGATATAAAACAAGTAATAGTAGTAATTATTTAATTGTTTCACGTTATTTCAACAAAAAAGAAACATCATTTATATTTAGCATTCCTTATCTTATTTCGTTAGTTATATCATTTATAGCTAGTCTATTAGGTTCTACCTTATTATTAAAAATGATATTTAAAAATCTTGAATTTAACATTATGCCTTTTAAGATTAATTTTATTTCTATTTCTTTATTACTTGTTTTAAATAGTTTATTATATCTAGTGATGAGAAAAATTAAAAAGTAGGAAATGAATATGCAATTATTTATATTAAAGGATAGTTATCCTAAAAATGTCATTATTAAAAATAGTGATAATAATGAAGAAAGAACTTATAAAAATTTTAATGAATTTAAAAGTGACTTACCATTTTTATTAGCGGTATCAAAAACTAATCACGTATTACTAGAATTAGATTTTGGTAGGTCACGTCCAATCGCAACATCAAATATATATTTGATATTATTTAATCAAAGATATACAGATTTAAGTAACTATTCTAGCGTTAATTTTTATGAGTATAATGAAAACGATGATTTAGCTAAATTTGATGATTTGTTTTTAGAATTTTTATTAAAGAAAACATATATCAACGCTTTTGATAATACTAAAAAAATTGCTTTAGATTGGCTTTCGAATATGGAAAGTGAAAGAAAAAATATTGCATTTATAGGTGAACAATTAATTCAACTTACATTATCTAACCTCTTTTATGATGATAGTACTTCGATAATTGATATTCAAGAAATTACAAAAGAATTTATGACTAATGAACATTATCAATTAATATTTGATCATTATAATCTCTATAGATTTATAAAAAACAGAAATCAAGTGATTGATATTAATTATATGAAAGAAACCATTAATGCTCTTATATATGCATATTTTAAAGAAAATAATAGTTTTGATAGTTTGGAAAATATTTTACGATTCTTTATAAATTTAATTAATCCAAATCTATTAGATTTTACTCTTGAAAAAGAAGCATATGCTGATTTATCTGGATACTTATTAAAAGCTTTTAACGAAGGTAAGGAAGAAGTAACTTTTAAAGAAATAGAACAATATTCTAATCATAAATTAGATGCTAAATTACTGATGGGAATATATTTACTTGAAGATTATGGCTTTAGATTTATTAAATTTGATTTTACTCAAAAACTTGCAAAATTTAAACTATTTTGTAATTAAACTATTGTAATTTATCATTTTCTAGCATAAACTAATAGTGTCGGTAGCGAAAAAGGCCAGTGGGTGTGAGTCACTGG
>CALBGF010000179.1 GCA_937893635.1 uncultured Mollicutes bacterium
AAAAAAGCGCAAAATAATCTTACGCCGTCTTAGCAAATAAGACTTGCTCAATTAAAATTATGCAATTTTTGTTTATAAATTAATGCATTTTATAAACTTACCATTGCAAAAAATATCTTTTGAATTTTTTATGAGCATATTGCTTGCGTTTAAAGAAGTTTTGTTTAGAATAGAGGAGTCAAGTAGGAGGTTTATTAACTATGGAAGAACAAAAATCAGCATGGCGTGGATTTAAAGGACGCCTATGGCAAGAAGAAATAAATATTAGAGACTTCATTATGGAAAACTTCACTGAATATACAGGTGATGAATCATTCCTTGAAGGACCTACAGATGCCACAAACACATTATGGGGAAAATTATCCGCTCTCCAAAAAGAAGAAAGAAAAAAAGGTGGAGTACTTGATATGGATACAGAAATCGTATCTACTATCACAAGCCACAAACCAGGATACATTGATGAAGCAACTAAAGATTTAGAAAAAGTTGTTGGTTTACAAACAGACAAACCATTAAAGAGAGCATTTATGCCATTTGGTGGTATTAAGATGGCTGAAGAAGCTTGTAAGACTTATGGTTATACACCAAGCGAAGAATTACATAAAATCTTTACTGTTTATCACAAAACACATAACGATGGCGTATTTGATGTTTATACACCAGAAATGAAAAAATGCCGTCATAATAAAATTATCACAGGTTTACCAGATACATATGGCCGTGGCCGTATCGTTGGTGACTATCGTAGAGTTGCTCTTTATGGTATTGATGCTTTAATCGCTTGGAAACAAGAAGATTTAGCTAACTGTGGTGATGACACAATGACTGATGATGTCATTAGAGCTAGAGAAGAAATCTCTATGCAAATTAAAGCATTAAAAGAAATGAAAGTAATGGCTGCTAGTTATGGATTTGATATTTCTAATCCTGCTACTAACGCTAAAGAAGCTGTTCAATGGTTATACTTTGGCTATTTAGCTGCTATTAAAACACAAAATGGTGCTGCTATGTCAGTTGGTAGAATTTCTACATTCCTTGATGTTTACATTCAAAGAGATTTAGACGAAGGTACATTAACTGAAAAAGAAGCACAAGAATTAATCGACCACTTAGTAATGAAATTCAGAATGGTTAAATTCGCAAGAATTCCTTCTTATAACGCATTATTCTCAGGCGACCCAGTATGGGCTACTCTTGAAGTTGCTGGTATGGCAAACGATGGCCGCTCATTAGTAACAAAGAACGATTTCCGTTTCTTACATACTCTTGAAAATATGGGACCTGCACCAGAACCAAACTTAACAGTTTTATGGTCAACAAGATTACCAGATGGATTTAAGAAATATGCTTCTCTTATTTCTGTAACTACTTCTTCTATTCAATACGAAAACGATGACGTAATGCGCCCAATCTGGAGTGATGATTACTCTATCTGCTGCTGTGTATCTGCTACACAAACAGGTAAAGAAATGCAATTCTTCGGTGCAAGAGCTAACTTAGCAAAATGTTTACTTTATGCAATAAATGGTGGTGTTGATGAATTAACACATGCCCAAGTTGGTCCTGAATATAAGCCAATTACAAGCGAATACTTAGATTATGATGAAGTATTAGCTAAATACGATCGTATGATGGATTGGTTAGCAGGAATTTATGTTAACACATTAAATGCTATCCAATATATGCATGATAAATACTATTATGAAGCTGCTGAAATGGCTTTAATTGATACTGATGTTCGTAGAACATTCGCTACTGGTATTGCTGGATTCTCACACGTTGTTGACTCATTATCTGCAATCAAGTATGCAAAAGTAAAAGCAATTAGAGACGAAGAAGGAATCACTACTGATTTCGAAATCGAAGGTGACTTCCCAAGATATGGTAACGATGATGAACGTGCTGATGAAATCGCTGTTAAGTTATTACACCAATTCTTAACAAAGATCAAAAAACACCACACATATCGTAACTCTGAACCTACAACTTCTATCTTAACTATTACTTCTAACGTTGTATATGGTAAAGCTACTGGTACATTACCAGATGGAAGAAAAAAAGGCGAACCACTATCTCCAGGTGCTAACCCAGCATATGGTGCTGAACAATCTGGTTTATTAGCTTCATTAAACAGTGTTGCTAAATTACCATATGAATGGGCATTAGATGGTATCTCTAATACTCAAACAATTAACACTTCTGCATTAGGACATGATGATAATGAAAGAAAGAATAACCTTTCTCAAGTACTTGATGGTTACTTTGCACAAGGTGCACACCACTTAAATGTTAACGTCTTTGGAACTGAAAAATTAATCGACGCTATGGAACACCCAGAAAAAGAAGAATACGCAAACTTCACAATTCGTGTTTCTGGTTATGCAGTTAAATTCATTGACTTAACTAAAGAACAACAATTAGATGTTATCGCTAGAACTTGCCACAAGACATTATAATGGAACAAGTACTAGGATATTATCAATCAATAGAAAGTTTTGCTTTAGTAGATGGACCGGGCGTACGCTCGGTCTTATTTCTACAAGGCTGTCCACTTAGATGTTTATATTGCCATAACCCTGATACTTGGGCTTTTTCAAAAAGTAATCCTATTACTCCTGAAGAAGCACTTAAAAAGATGATAAGATTTAAACCTTATTGGAAAGATCATGGTGGCATTACAATATCTGGTGGTGAACCACTTTCTCAAATCGACTTTTTAATTGAATTTGCAAAATTATGCAAGCGTAATAACATTAGTGTTGCTATTGATACATCAGGTGGTCCTTTTTCTAAAAATGAAGCATTCTTAAATAAATTTAATGAGCTTCTTAAATATGTAGATTTGTTCTTATTAGATTTAAAATGTATTGATGAAGATTTACATATCAAAATCACTGGACATTCTAATAAAAATGTATTGGAAATGTTTAAATATTTAGATGAAAAGAACATTCCTATTTGGATAAGACATGTCTTAGTTCCAACATTAACAGATAACGATGAGTTATTAAAAAGAACTTCAGACTTCATTAGTTCTCTTCATAATGTAAAACGTGTGGAAATATTACCTTATCATACACTCGGCGTATTTAAATATGAAAAATTAGGAATTGATTATCCTTTAAAAGGAGTCGATACACCTAATGATGACCGTATTGAAAATGCTAAGAAAATATTAAAAGTAGATACTTATAACGGATACTTAAATTAGTTTAAGTATCTTTTTTTGGCCTTAACAAGTAATAACTAATCCTAATAATGACATTAATAAAATGATAGGAACAATAATTATTCCATATTTCATAAAATCAAAGAAAGTAAATTTAACATCATATTTTTTAAGTAATGACATCCACATAATACCCGCAAGCGCGCCAATCGGTGTTAGATATGCGCCAATATTTGATCCTATTATCGTTGCATATATTGCTGGTAATTGATAATTACTAACATCATTTAATATTGGAGCAAATAACACTGACATAGGAATATTATTAATTAAGTTATCCGATATTGTAGATGTTAATAAATAATTGAAAATTGTCATATTTTTTGAAGTATCTAACTTATTTAAAAACTCCGCAATATGTAATGTAACTTCATTATAATCTAGGGCCAAAACAATAATAAACATTGAGAGTACAAATGGTATTAGGTTATAAGGAAGTCTTTTATAAACGTGCTTGATTGTTGTGGCTGATTTATGAATAATCACGTCACTAATTAAAAATATTGTTAAAGATAAAGCCGCACATAAACAAATAAACCACATTTCTAAATGAATATAGTTAGAAATTGCTAGTAAAATAATAGTTACACCTAAATGAATGAGATTAATTATCATTAATGGTTTATTATCTATTTTAGCTTCTTCTATATCTATTAAATCCATATGTTGATGTAAGTCTTTATTAAATATTAATAGCAATAATATTAATGATGAAAAGCCCGCTAAAAGAGTGGGTAAATACATCACTTTTAAGTAATCTAAAAATGATATACTAAAGTAACTTGATAAATATATATTAGTGGGATTTCCAATTGTAAATAGCATTGAATATGTATTCGCCGTAATAAATTCCATAATCAAATATGGAATAGGGTTAATTTTAGCGTGTTTAGCAAAATAAACGATAAATGGCGTGAATGTTAATATGATTATATCATTAGATGTAAATATGGTTAAAACCGCTACTAAGGCGTATAAAGTGAAAAATAAAGCATATTGATTATTATGGCATTTATTTAATGCTTTAATAGCAATATATTTAAAAAATCCTAATTCATCAAGAGATATAGAAATTAAAGCTATAGAAATAAATAACACTAATATTTTAATTGGATTAACATTACTAGAAGATGTAAAAGCATTGAAAACACTATTTATTGGGACAATATTAAATATAAGCAATATAATTGCACCAATTAAGGCAGGTATAAAGAATGTGCTTATACTTATGTTTTTTATTTTAATATTTGGTTTAAATAATATTAATAAAATAATAGATATTGATACTAAAACCGCCACAATTACCGAATAAATCATTTTTAAATCTCCAAACCACATTATTATAATACTAGTTCATAATTTTGACTATATTTTATTTAAATTTTTTATTCTGAAAAAAAGCAAAGCGATAAAATGCCTTGCTTTTATAAATTAACTATTTAAACTTAAATATATCACATAATTTCGATTTAAAACAAATTTACCACTTGCAAATAGATCGTAATCAATTTTCCATCCAGTAGCAGTATCCATAAATACCATATCAGGATATTTTTCATGAATATCCGAAATAGATGTTGCTATAGTTTCTGTACCATTAACTCCTTCAAACACGCTATCTACGTTGATAGTAGTATATAAATTAACGGTTGCTACGGCTATAAAATTGTCTGCATTTCTTAATGTTTTGTAATCAAAGAAGGTATCCTCAGTTGGTTTTGAACTTAATATAAACATGGAATAGCTTGCATCTAGTTCACGATAAGATACATTAATATCATCGGCCACTCCATTTTTATATTCAATTGCTACCATAATGGCATATATTCCAGGTGAATTACAAACAAGTTTATTACTCTTTCCATCAGTAGGCAAACTAATTTTTTCGTTATTTCCAATGCTTTTAAATGGCGTTTTATTAGTGTGATTTGATGCCGTCAATGCATTATTATATATGCTTAGTGTCTCATCGTCCATTTTGCTAAATAAATATGGAATAGTACTAGTTGTTGTGTTTTCAATTAATATTGAAAATTCATCATTTTCCTTTAAAGACAAACTATCACTAAAAAAGTATTCTTTATCATCACTATCCACTGATGCACGATATAATCTTTTACGATTTGCAGACTCAAAATTATTTATAGATCCATTTAACGAATTACCAGATACACGATAATCATCAGATTTTTGAAATCCAATTACAAAGCACACTGCTTTTTTATTTTGGTCAGTTGCACTATTAATAGGCATCCAGTTAATGCCTGGTGTTGTTCCATCTTGTCTTTTAGAACTTATTATTTTTACATATTTATTTGTGCTTTTGAAAGCTTCTATTACATTATTAACATTATTTGTTTGAATTGTTTCTTTATCACCAGTTGGATCCGCAATCCATAGGCTCATAAATATATTATAATATCCTTTGGGTAACTCTAAAGTTTTTAAAGCATCGCAATCTAAAGCTGTGCTCCAATAAGCAGCCCATTGATCAGAGCCATTTGGCGGATCTATATCAAGTTGTATATTTTTAATTCTTCCAGTTCCAGTCGTGTCAAAATACATATCATATGTAAAATAATTAGGCTCATTAATGTCCGTATTTGTATTTTGAAATAATCCTATAGTATATCTAGATTTACTATAATCAACTTCTCCTAATTGCTTAGTTTGATATGTGTATTCACCATTATCACCAATTTCTGGGTTAATTCTAAATTTAGCAATTGCTGTCGACACTCCACCTATACATTTGTTTGCATCATAATTTTTAGCTGTAAACACTGGATACAAGTAAATGATATGATCTCCTTGTAAAGAGCCATCAATAGAAATATTTGAAGAATCAGAATTGCCCAAATTATCTATGTTATATAATGATGTTGATGATGAAATTTGGGAAATGCTTGCTTGAACGCCATAGTTGCCTATTTGATCTGCATTATTTTTTATGCCATATCCTCTGCTATCTCCTTGCCTCATACCAGAAGTTTTATAACGATTACCATCATACATCACACGTTTTTTGCACGCTTCTTTATCATAAGTCCATCCAATGAATTCTGGTCCAAAACCTAATTTGTCTTTAAATACTGTTTGAGCAATAACATTTGATAATATGTCAAATGGAATATTAGCATTAACAGTTAATGACACATATGTTGAAGTTTCTTCTTCTATACCAAAATCCGAATTTGCTAATATATACCCAGACCATTTTTTCCTTTTATATAAAGTTAAGGCCCCATAAGAGCCATCTAAAATCTCTTTGTTGATTTTTTCTACAGAAAAATAGTGCTTTCCACCATCTTTAAATGTAACATTTGCTAAAGGCTCATTAATTGTTCCGGCTAAGTTTTCTCCTATTAGTAAATATTCATCATCTTGATTATATGGATTTTTTGAACCGCTATCGGCAATTTTTAATGGATCTATTACTTCTTTTCCATCAATTGTTGCACCAGTCGCATAATAAGGAGAAGCAAAGAAATATACTTTATAGAAATCCGATTCAGTTTCGTTAAATTTAGCATTATCTGCGCCAGTACCAATATTTTCAATAGTTGCGGGAGCAGAAAATGTAAAATATGCAAAAGCGCTAGTAACTGCTGTTGCTATAAATATTAATCCAATTAACATTAGTGAACATATTTTTTTCATTGTATATTTTCTCCTTTCCTGTCAACTATTTAATTCTCTCCGACAACTTGTAAGTAGAAAGTAATTTTCACATTAGAATGTTTCGCTGCTTCTCGATTAGAAACTATTTTATTTTTATATGCTGCAGTAGTCTCTGACATGCTAGGAGCCATATTACCTTCTATACGTTCCCCTTTTCTAATAGCACTATAATATTTATAATTAAAATCTACATTAAAGGTTGTGTGCCATTCACGAGATATTGTTGAATCAACAAGAAGGTTATTTCTCACTCTTGCTCTATAAGTAAGAGTTGTATCATTCTCATCACCACTAATAAGCTCAAAATTATCATCCCAATCTTCATATAAAACTACAGATGGTTCATAAATATCTAAAACTGACTTTGAAGATGGATAAAATCTTTCCTCACCATTTTCATCATTAAACTCAATAATTTGTATACCTCTAGTATCAGTGTCTGTAATTGTAATATCACAAAATAATGTTACATTTAAGTTAAAAACACTTGTCGTATTTTTTGGTTTAACATAATAAATCGTAAAACTACGTTTTGCCGTAGGATTATCATTTCTTATAAGATAAACTGAATCAAAATCCATAAAAACTTGGTTTTTAAAATTAGCGTTTAAGATTTCATTATTTTCTTCAGAAAAGTTACCATTTTCGTCAGCATATCGTAGTTCAATGCTACCAATTTTAGGATTATCAGCTATATCAATACTAACATTTTGGTCTTTGTTGCTAGTTGATAAATCACCAAAGAAAAATAAGGCAAAACCTCCACCAACGAGTAGAGGTGTTACAAGTAAAGGTATTAATGCTATTAAACGTTTATTCATTTATTACACACCTACCTTTTCCTTATTAGTATACCCATTAGAGGTATCTTCTATTTTAATATAACGACCATATTTATCTCTTGGGCGAGAATTTGCATTGGATTTTGATGAAGATTTTTTTGTTTTAGGATTATTACTTTTTTTAGACTTTTTAATAAATCCTTCTCTTTGCAATTTCAAATAGTTGCTTAAACTAATAAATCTACCATATTGATCACGATAATAAATTCGTCCTTTTTTCACCATCATATTTTCTTTATTTATATGATTTTCTTTAGCAATTTCTTCGATTTTTTCTTCTATTTCTTCTTCTGAAGCATTCTCATTAATCTCTAATTTAGTTTCATCAATAACTGGTACTTCTTCTTCAACTTTTATTTTATCCATAATTTGACCTAATCTAATTACTAATAGTTCATTATATCTTTGATCATAAATTACAAATAATTTCTCGACTAAAATGGAATAAATTAGTAATAACATAAATGTAATTACCAAAATAATAATTCCAATATTAGATTGTAAATAACAAATAGTGTATCCAAGTGCTAAATTTTTAGTTCCCTTGTATCCATCTGTTTGATATACTCCAATAATCATATCTTTGCTTATTTGGAATTCACCAAACATCGATTTAGGATTAGCATCTCCTCTAAATGTATATAAAGGATTTTCTTCTGAATCATAGGTTACTTCAATTAAACGGTGTACTATTGTTATATATGTCTTATTATCACTTGATAACATTTTAAAAGCCACTACATCAAACGGCTTAATGTTATCAATATATTTTCGTTCTTTAGTTATGGTAATGAAAGAATATTGGGCAATACGATTTTCTTCGCCCATCATTTCATAATCTTTTAAATATGTATTTCCTTTATAAACTTGTGACATAGAATCTGTTTCAATAACAAGCATTGCAGTATTTCCAAACCACATTTGTTGGTTGTTTTTCTTTACAGAAACAGAAAAGCCTATTAGCACTACAACAGCGATATATAACATAGTTACAATGCTAGCGCCAATTTTACCAAATACTTTATTCTTTTTTTGTTTTTTATTATAGTAAGCAATTATATTTTCGTTTGATTTATTATTCTTTTTATAAATTTTTTTTAAATCTTGTTCTATTTCAAGTTTAATTTCATCATCTTCTAGACTATGTATAATTGTTTTCTTTTTAGCATTAAAGAAAAATATTGCTAGCGTTATAAAGGCTATAGCAAATAGCAATATAACTACTATTCCAACAATATACACATAATCACTTATATTTAATTTTGAAAAACTAGTAAATTCCATTTGCCTTCACCCCTCCCACTAGCAATATTTTTTAATTAATAGATTTAATTTTTTTCTACTTATTTAGATAAAACGTCTACTCTGTATTCAACTTTTATAGTTGCATTATTTACAACATCTTTAAAGTTGTTATATTCAGTATATGAGCTTGGTTCTTGACCATTAGCATATGTGAATGTAACTTTTTCCCAATCAAATGTTGCTTCATTATCTGCTAATACAAATTGATAAGTATTAGAGCCATCTGCGTGTGTTGATGTTTTAGCGCCAGCATAAGCAATGTTTAAATAATCCTCTAATTTTCCTTTTTCACTAGTATTTGTAATAGTGATTGTTGTGGTGAATGAGAAATAGATTTTATCATCATCGTGATCTATTTCACCATTTCCATTGTTATTAACAGATGTGTAGACAGCTGTTTTGTTTGTCTTTCCATCCCAGTCAATTGTAATACCATCTGCTGCTGCAGTTGATGCTTCTAAGTTTAAAGCCTTTCTTCCTGCTTCTGTTTGGTCAAACACAACTGTGAAATCATCTGCTTTTGCAATATCTCCAACTGCCACAACTTGTGTAACTTTTTGGCTAAGAGTTTGATCTTGTGATGTCCATGTGTTATTGAAGAACCAAAGTGAAAAACCTGATCCTACAACTGCTGCTCCAGCTAATACTGGTAATAGACTGCCAATTAAAAATTTCTTTTTCATGCTTTTTTTCCTCCTTTTAAGCGTGACTAGGTAAAATAATACTAGGACAAAAACCATTTGTCAAGAAAAACGCACTCTTTTTTTTACAATCTTAAAAAAACGCAAAAAAGTGCTTATGAAGGGCGTTATCAATATTTGTGCATTGTTCAGTATTGTTATTTTTTTATAAATATAAAAAAATATATTATATAAATTTATATATAATTTTTCACCCCCCCCCCCAACGATTTTTACTGAATATTGAGTAAATAGAAATTTTTTTTAAATTAAAAATAATGGTTAATTGCGGTTATTATTTAATTAAGAATAAAAACATAATAGTATTTGTAAAATAATCTTATAATATTGATGCAAATAAAAAAGTTCAAATGCCATTTTGACATTTGAACTATATAATTTAATTCTAATATTCCTATAAAACTTATTTAGCTTGGCAATTTTCAAAGCGCGTAACACCATCAACACTTATTACTGTTGAACTATATGTGGCAATATCTTCTTCAGTAAATGATGTTTTACCATCAGCACGAACACCAAATATATTTTTGTAATAACCAAGTCCATATGTATAAGATGTTGTTTTTCCATTAGAAAACTCTGAATCTTCGTTTAATTCAAGAACATTATTAATAATATTATCTTTCCAAATAATATTCCAATTGTTTCCACGGAATAATTTAACACAAAGCACAGCTTTATCTGTACTAGACGAACTTCCATTAAATGTACAATTAGTTATTTCAATTTTTGAAGTTGAATTATTAACTTCTTTATAAACATTGAAGAATTTGCCTTTTTCTACATTATTAAATGTACATCCATCAAATACATAATCTTGTTCGCTATATGTATAGATGTTATATCCGCCATTTACGGAATTAAATACACATTTTTTAAATGTGGTAACTCCACCTTGTCCCCAATATGATCCACGGCCATTAATTACACAATTTTCAAACACAAGATTAGTAGCTCTAACAAAGCCATTGTAATCAGCTTCTCCTAGATTAATAGTCATGTTTTTAAATGTTACATTTGCTCCCTCTAAAGAGTAATCCGCACCATATTCACCGACTTTTCCATCAGTATATGTGGAACCATAAACTGTATTTTCGCCATTTCCTACAAATTGAATAGTTTTGCCAGAAAGTTGTCCTGAACTTAAATCATTTTTAAGAGAGAAGTTTCCATCAGATAAACCAATATCAACAGAATCAGATTCTTTCACAGCGTCAGTAATAGATGATGTTAATTCTTCATTTGAGCTTGTTTCTATTTTAGTAGGAGCTTTCACAACATCAGAACCTTTCCATACTAATACATTATCAACTGTAACTGTTAATTCGCTATAATCATATGAAGCTCCTGAATCTTCTGGTTTATTAACATAATATAAATCAGAAACCTTATCAGTTGCGGTACAATTTACACCTTCTAATGTAGTATCATTCATTGATATATTCCAAACAGTTCCATTATATTTTTTAATGTTAACTGCAGCTTTGTTATTTGTTGTACCAACAAATTTGCAATTATTAAATATAG
>CALBGF010000180.1 GCA_937893635.1 uncultured Mollicutes bacterium
GTGTTGATGAAGTACGTGATTTAATTGAAAAAGTTAAATACTCACCAATTAAAGGTCGATATAAAGTTTATATTATCGATGAAGTTCATATGATGACTTCTGGCGCTTTTAATGCTTTACTAAAAACATTAGAGGAACCACCAGCTCATGTCGTATTTATTTTAGCCACTACTGAAGCACATAAAGTACTTCCTACTATTGTATCAAGATGCCAAAGATATGATTTTTCTAAAGTGGATGACGAAGATATTATTAAGCGTCTAAAAGAAATTTTTGCCAAAGAAAATATTACCTATGAAGATGATGCTTTAAAAAGTATTACTACTCTTGCTGATGGGGGTGTTCGTGATGCTTTATCTATTGCGGATCAAGTTATCGCCTATAGTGGTTCTAATATTTCTGAAAAAGATGTTGAAGATTTATTTGGATTAGCAAGCATTGAAGAAAAAGTTGATTTCTTAAATAACATCAACGAGCAAAACACTAAATACGTTTTAGAAAAAATGAACAAATTTATTGAAGCGGGCGTTGATATCAAACGTTTAACTACAGATATGCTTGATATTTTAAAAGATGTTATCATTTATAAAAATACTAATGATGTTTCATTATTAGTTAAATTAAAAGAAAATCAAGTGAAAGATTTCTCTAACAAAATAACAAACAAAAAGGCTCTTGAAATGATAAATATTTTATTAGATGCTCAAAGTAATTATAAATTTGTTAATAACATTAGAACTTTATTTGAAATAACTTTATTAAAATTACTTAATGTGTCTTCTACTACTGATGCTAATAATGAGCCAATTAAAAGCACTAATGAAAGCTCGCTAAATAGTTCTTCAAAAGACATAAAGATTGAAGAAAAAGAAAAACAAAATCAAACAATTGTTAGTAATCCTTCTTCTCAATCAATTAATAAGCAAAATGAAGTTAATACAAAAATATTGGAGGATGCTAATAGTTTAAGCCAAGTTGCCACTATGGGAGAAAGAAACCAATTAACACAAGATGACTTAATTAAAATTATGGTAACTGGTAATAAAGAAATGAAAATGGCACTAATTTCTAAATGGAAAAGTTTAGAGGATTATAAATTACATCCTACATTAGGAAAATTTGCCACACTTCTTCTAAATGGTAAGCCGTATGTGATGAATGAAAAAATATTAGTTCTTGATTATCAATTTGCTAATGAAGCACAAAAAGTAAATCTAATTGCTAATCAAAATAAATTATGTGAAGTAGTAAAGCTAATATCTGGTGTTCAAACAAAAATATACGCTTTAAGTAGAAACGAATCTTACGATGCTTCAAGGACTTTTATGGAATTAAGACAATTATCAAAATTACCAGACATAAAAGTTGAAGATATAGAAATTAATATTAAAGGAGAATAACTACTATGAATATGCAACAAATGTTAATTCAAGCACAAAAAATGCAAAGAGAAATGCAAAAGGAACAAGAAGCTTTAGGAAAAAAAGAATTCCAAGTTTCTAAAAATGGAATTGTCACTGTTAAAATGATGGGATCTCGTGAATTAGTGGCAATTGAAATTGCTGATGCAGGATTAGATAAAGAAGATAAAGAGTTCTTAGAATTAAGTATCAAAGAAGCTATTAATGAATGCCTTAATCAAATTGAAGAGGCTAATGAAGCAATTCAAGCTAAAATGGCTAATAGAATTCCAGGATTTTAATCATGGAAAGCCTAAAATCGCTTGACGCATTAGTGGACGAATTTAAAAAACTTCCTAGTGTTGGGGCTAAATCCGCTGAAAGAATGGCGTATTCTATTTTATCTTGGGATGAAGAAGATATAAAAGAATTCGCTAATGCTTTGTTAGAAGTTAAACATAAAATTCATCAATGTCCTGAATGCGGAATATTAACTGAAAAAGATAAATGTGATGTTTGCTCTTCTTTGAACCGTGATAGAAGTAAATTAATGGTCGTATGCTATCAAAAGGATGTTATAGCTTTTGAAAAAAGTGAAGTATTCAATGGATTATATCATGTTTTAAATGGCGTCTTATCCATTCAAAACGGGGTATCTTATGAAGATTTATCAATTGATAAATTGCTTAAACGAGTAATGAATGGTGAAATTAAAGAAGTAATATTAGCCACAGAACCTACACTTGATGGAGAAACAACTGCACAATTTATTGCTAAATTATTAGAAAAATATGATGTTTCAGTTTCTAGATTAGGATATGGTTTGCCAATGGGCGGCCATTTAGACTATGCCGATTCTCTTACATTATCCAAGTCATTAGAAGGTAGAACTAAAATCAAATAAGGAGATTAATAAATATGTTTATTACATTTGAAGGCCCTGAAGGCAGTGGCAAAACAACTGTCAGTAATATTATCGAAAAACGCCTAGAAGAAATTGGTTATCAAGTTGTTCACACTCGTGAACCAGGCGGTACTCCTATTGCGGAACAAATAAGAAATATAATTTTAGACAAAGCAAACACAATGCTTGATGCTCGCGCTGAAGCATTATTATATGCCGCAAGTAGACGTCAACATTTAGTAGAAAAAGTTTGGCCTGCTTTAAAAGAAGGAAAAATTGTAATTTGTGATCGTTATATTGATTCATCTTTAGCTTACCAAGGCGGAGCAAGACATCTAGGAGTAGAAAATGTATTAAGCATCAATATGTTTGCTACTGAAGGAACTTTCCCTGATATGACTCTTCTATTTGATATCAAGCCAGAGGATGGTTTACATCGAATTGCAGCAAACGCTAATCGCGAAGTTAATCGCTTGGATTTAGAAAAAATCGAATTTCATAAATCAGTGCGTAATACATTCTTAGAATTAGCCAAACAATATAAAGATCGTTATGTCATTATTGACGCATCTAAACCATTAGATGAAGTAATTGAAAATACATGGAAGGAAATTTTAAAGAAATTAGGTAAATAGTATGAAAATAGGTGCATATTTAAAGAATTATCAAAAAGTAGTATTCCAAACATTTTTGAATGCTTTAAATACTTCTCACCTTTCTCATGCTTATTTATTAATTGGTGAACAAGGTACTCCTCTTTTAGAATCTGCAATATTCCTTGCTAAATCATTAGTGTGTGATCATCCTAATCCTTTAGCGTGTGAAGAGTGCTTAACTTGCCATCGTATTGATGATCGTACCTTTGCAGATTTAATTATTATTGATGGTGCTAAACAAACTATAAAAAAAGATGATATTAATCTTATTGAAACACAGTTTGAGACTAGTTCCGTCGAGAGCAAAGGCAAAATGATTTATATGATTAACCATGTTGAAAATATGACTTTAGAAGCAATTAATGCTTTATTAAAGTTTTTAGAAGAACCCGCTAATAACATTTTTGCTTTTTTAACTGCGGAAAACGAAAGCCGAGTTCTTCCAACAATTGTATCAAGAAGTCAAACACTACATTTCAAAAGTATTGATAAACAAGAAATGAAAAAGGAAGCAATTAATTTAGGTGTTGAAGTAAAGGACGCTGAATTGTTATGTAATTTTTATAACAACGCCGAATTAATTAAGCAAAAGATAGATGATAAAGATTATCAAAATGCTAAGAAATCAATAGATAATACCTTAGATATATTATCCAATAACAAAAACATTGCCATTCCTAAACTTCATTCTTTAGTATTTCCTAATGTTAAAAGTAAAGAAGCAGCAAGACTATATTTAGATATGTTAACCATTGTTTTCCAAGATCTTGTTAACTTATCAATTGGTGGTAATATATTTTTAACAAGTTATGAAGATAACTTAAAAACATTAAGTAAACATTTAAAACAAATTAATAATAGTTTATTATTAATTATGACCTCTAGAGGTCAAATAGATATGAATATTAATATTGGTCTATTACTCGACCACATATTTCAAAATATATTAGGAGATGATTAATATGGATTCTAAAAAATCAGATAACAATATTCCAATTAGTGAAGAAACTCAAAATATAAAATATGATTTTTTTGTTGCTATAAAATTAAACGAATCAGCAAAAGCCTATTATTTTTCCACTAATTTTGATGATTTAAAGCCTAGAGATAATGTCGTCATTGAAACAGTACGTGGATTAGAACTTGGTAAAGTTGATTCACTTTCGCAACCAATGAGCAAATACAAATTAAGTTTAGAACTTAAGCCGGTACTAAGAAAAGCAACTGATGAAGATATTAAATTATATAAAGAAAATATTGAATTGGCAAAAAATTCTTATGAAGTTTGTTTAGAAGAGATAAAAAAATTAAATCTTGATATGCGTTTAATTACTTCTGAATATACATTAGATCGTAGTAAAGTTATCTTTTCTTATCTTGCTGATGATCGTGTGGATTTTAGAGAATTATTAAAGACCCTAGCATCAAGACTTCATTGCCGCATTGAATTGCGTCAAATTGGCACTCGTGATAAAGCTAAAGTTGTAGGTGGAATTGGTATATGTGGTTTACCTTTATGTTGTGCTACATTCTTAAATGAATTCGATGGTATTTCTATTAATCGTGCCAAAAACCAAATGCTTTCTTTAAATATTCCTAAATTATCTGGACATTGCGGCAAACTTATTTGCTGTCTTAAATATGAAGATGAAGCATATACTGATTTAAAGAAAGATTTCCCAAAAATTGGTACAAGATTAATTTATAATAATGAACAATATCGCATTAGTTCTATGAATGTTCTAACTAGAACTATTAAAATTGAAAAAGCCGATGATGTACAATTTATTAGTCTTGATGAAGTTAATAAATGCCTAAAGGAAAATAAAAATGCGAATTAGAAATTTTGATGAAGAAAAAAGCATCTTATATTTAGTTGCCACTCCTATTGGAAACATGAAAGAAATGTCTCCTAGAGCTTTAGAGATATTAAATTCTGTTTCTATAATAGGATGCGAAGATACACGTAATAGTGGAAAATTGCTTACTTATTTTGGAATAAACAAAAAATTAATTTCTTGCCATGAGCATAATGAAGAACAAGCAAGTGATACTATTTTAAAGTATTTGGCTAATGGAGATAATGTTGCTTATGTTTCTGATGCTGGATATCCTGGAATATCTGATCCTGGTGCGCGCTTAGTAAGAAGAGTGCTTGATGCAAATTACAAAGTTAGCGTTGTATCTGGGTCTAACGCTATGATTTTAGCTTTACTTGGTTCAGGTTTAGATACAACCCATTTTTATTTTCATGGTTTTTTAGCAAGTAAACATAGTATAAGGATCAAGGAATTAGAGAAACTTAAAGATAAAGAAGAAACGCTTATCTTCTATGAATCTCCTCATCGCATTAAAGATACATTAAGTGATTTATTATTAATTTTAGGAAATCGCAAAGCATGTATTGCTCGTGAATTAACCAAAAAATTTGAAGAATATATACGTGACGATTTAGAAAGCCTAAATAAAATTGATGAAAACACCTTAATTGGTGAAATGGTTATTATTATTGAAGGTAAAACAACTGAAGATATAGAAATCGACATTAACGAAGTCACTAATTACGCTATAGAACTAGTTAAAAATGGATATAAAACCAAAGATGCTGCAAAAAATGCTAGCGAAAAATATCAAATAAGCAAAAATATTATTTATAACAACTTAATTGAAGCGTTAAAAAAATAGTCGCAAATTGCGGCTATTTTCTTATTTGGTTTACTTTAATAATTCATCAACTTGATCAAATGATCTTGTAGATAATTCCATCATTTTGCTAAACATAACTTCAAATATACTCTTATCGAATCTTGGTGTGTTATTGCTTGCAAGTGTGTTAATATCTGTAGCCATAACTAAAGCCTTAACAGAACCTTCATCTTTAGATTTTTCATTTACGTTAGCGTCTTGAACAGAAATTACGTTATTAATTTGTTCATCAGCAAAAGTTTCTAAATAATTCAAACGAATTTGTGTTTCAACCATTGGAGCATCAGTCTTAATAATATCAACACGATTTCCTAATTGTTGTCTTTTAGAACCGTCTTCGTCTTTAATAAATGCACGAGCGTTATAAGCTAATCTATTAATACCATAATCTTTGATGACATCAAGTACTATTGATAATGCATCAATCATTTTTAATAAATCTTGTCTTGCTTCGCTACCAAATGCGCCTAAGAAATAATCAATACGATTATAACCAATATTAATAGCAAATGGTGTCTTTCCTTCTGGATCTGCTAATCTAGCAGCAAAGTTACCATTACGATCCTTTCCAACTTGTAAACGCAATTCTTTAAAGTTTTCTGCAATTGCTCTTGATTTGGCTTCGTTTAATTCAAATGTGCCAAATAATGATAATGATTTGTCAATTAATGTATACATATTCTCATATCTCCTTAAATAGTATTATATCATTTATATATTAAATATTAAAACATTTATTTTTGTTAGTAAACTATTGATTTGTATATTTCTTTTTCATTTCGTTTACAAAAGAAGAATCATCAAAATAATTTATTTTCATCGCGGCACGAACTCTCTTAAGAGTTTCGTTAGCTTTAATGTTTGCTTTCTTAGTTCCTTCTTCAATAATTTTATAAACATCTTCAATGTGTTCTTCGTAATGTTTTCTTTTTTCACGAATTGGTGTTAATAAATCTTCTAAAACATTAAATAAGAATTTCTTGCATTTCATGTCTCCAAGTCCACCACGTTCATAGTGAGCTTTCATTTCATCAAGGTTCTTATACTCTGGAAGGAATTTTTCAAAATGTTCATCACGTGCAAAACAAGTTAAATATATAAAGACTGGATTATCTTTTGTATTGCCTGGATCTTCCACTCTTAAATGACTTGGATCAGTGAACATTGACATTACTTTTTGTTTTACCGTTTTTGTATCATCACTTAAATAAATTGTATTATTAAGAGATTTAGACATTTTAGCTTTGCCATCAATGCCCACTAAACGTTGACAAGCTTTATTTTCTGGAAGCAATATTTTAGGTGTTACTAGTGTTTTTCCATAAATCGAATTAAATTTATGAACAATTTCTTGAGCTTGTTCAATCATTGGCATTTGATCTTCTCCTGCTGGTACAGTGGTCGCATCAAAAGCAGTTATATCCGCAGTTTGAGAAACTGGATATGTAAAGAATCCTGCTGGAATTGAAGATTCAAAATCACGCATTGCTATCTCACTTTTTACAGTTGGATTACGTTGTAATCTTGAAACAGTTACTAAATTAAGATAATACATGTTTAATTCAGTTAAAGCTGGCACTCCTGATTGAACAAATATTGTTGTCTTATTAGGATCAATTCCCACTGATAAATAATCTAAAACTACTTCCATTAAATTATCTCTAATTTTTGAAGGGTTTTCAGCATTATCAGTTAATGCTTGAGCATCAGCGACCATAATATATATTTCATCATAATCATTTGTATTTTGAAGTTCGACACGTCTTCTTAAACTGCCTACATAATGTCCAATATGAAGTTTTCCTGTTGGACGATCCCCTGTTAATATAATTTTTTTCATCTTTCTCACTCCTCGTAAGATTATCTATATTCAAACACGAGTTAATTATACTCCTTTTTGAAATATAGAAAAAGATGTTATTTATTCATAATAATAATTATTAAACAAAAAAATTTCTAACATGCTATAATAATTTAGAAAACAAGGAGATTAGCTATGAAAATTACTATTGTAGGAATTGGATACGTTGGATTGTCATTAGCAATACTTCTATCAACAAAACATTCAGTTGTCGCTATTGATACTGATAATAAAAAGATTTCCATGATTAATAATAAAGAGTTTGATTATTTAAATAAAGATGAATTAAACCTAGTAGCAACAAGTAATAAAGAAAAAGCTTATACTAATTCCGATTTGGTTATTCTAGCTCTTCCAACTAACTTCAACAATGAAACATGTGCCTTAGATACATCTATTATAGAATCTGTATTAAAAGATATTAATCAATATAATAAAAATGCCATTATAGTCATTAAATCAACAGTTAATATTGGATTTAGTAAATATATTGCTAGTGTCTATCCTCAAATGCATTTTTTCTTTTCTCCCGAATTTTTAAAAGAAAATACCGCTATTCAAGATTCATTCTATCCAAGTAGAATTGTTGTGGGATATGTTAATAAACTGGATAAGGATATGGCTAATACCATAGCTAATTTATTTTTAAATTGTGCAGAAAATAAATGTGAAATTTTAATAACTGGCAGTTTAGAAGCCGAATCTATTAAACTATTTTCTAATACATATTTAGCGATGCGTATTAGTTATTTCAATGAACTCGATACTTTTGCGGAATTAAATGATTTAAATACCAAAGATATTATTAAAGGAGTATGTCTAGATTCGCGTATTGGAGATTTTTATAATAACCCTTCCTTTGGTTATGGTGGATATTGTCTCCCAAAAGATACAAAACAATTAAAATCAACTTATAAAAACGCTCCGGAAAATTTGATATCCTCTATTGTAGAGTCTAACAATACTCGTAACGAGTTTATAACTAATCGAATTGTTAATCTCTTAAATTCTTCTAATGATATTGTAGGAATATACCGTCTTACTATGAAAAAAGATTCAGACAATTTCCGTTTTTCAGCAATAAAAAAAGTGATTCAGCAATTACTTGATAAAGGTATTAAAGTAATTATATATGAACCACTTATTAATGATGATAATTTTATGAATGCAAATATTATAAAAGATTTAGATTCATTTAAAAAACAATCTAGCATTATCGTTGCTAATCGCTATGATAAAGATTTAAATGATGTACAAACAAAAGTATACACGCGCGATATATTTAATCGCGACTAGCACTAATCACGAAATTGGAGTTTATAGAATTCACTATATACTCCATTTTTATTTAATAACTCTTCATGAGTTCCTAATTCTTTAACTTGACCTTCCATAATTACTGCAATTTCTGTAGCAGTTTTTATTGTTGATAAACGATGAGCAACAACAATAGTAGTCCTGCCTTTACTTAAACGATCTAAAGCACGTTGAATAGCAATTTCAGTTGTATTATCTAAAGCTGAGGTTGCTTCATCTAAAATCAAAATTGAAGGATTCTTTAAAAACACTCGAGCAATCGAAATTCTTTGTTTTTGCCCGCCTGATAACTTTACGCCACGTTCGCCAACAAGTGTATCAAATCCATTAGGTAGAGCTTTAATAAAATCATAAATATCTGCGTTCTTGCTTGCTTCAATTAATTCTTCTTCTGTTGCATCTAATTTACCATAAAGAATATTGTCTCTTATTGTGCCATTAAATAAGAACACATCTTGTTGAACAATACCAATATGTTCTCTTAATGATAAAATATTTAAATCATTTAAATTATGACCATCGATAAATATATCACCACTACTAATACGATAAAATGCTGGAATAATGTGACATATAGTTGTTTTTCCTCCACCCGAAGATCCAACTAAAGCCATTGTTGAACCAGGTTCAATGGTTAAACTTACATCATGTAAAATTTCTTCACTTGATAAATAATTAAATGAAACATTCTTTAATTCAATTTTACCAGTTACTTTTTCTAACACTTCACCATTTAAGTTTAAATCTTCTTCTGGTTGATCCATAATTTCAATAAATCTTTGGAATCCCGCTACTCCATCTTGAAGTTGTTCCATAAATCTAATTAATGTAGAAATAGGAGTTAAAAATAAAGTTAAAGAAGTTAAGAAAGTGGCAAAATCAGGAGCGTTAATTTTACCATTAATTAAAAATAAACCGCCAGCAACAATGACAATTACATTAAAAGCATCAGTAACAAATTGAGTTGTTGACATAAACTGTGCCATATATTTAAATACACCACATCTTGCTTTTTTAAACTCTTCATTATAAACATTAAATTTTTCTAATTCTTTTTGAGAATTGTTAAATGCTTTTGTGACTCTAATACCTGTAACACTACTTTCTACAGAAGCATTAATTTTTGCTATACCTTCTTTTGATTTTTTAAATGCATCAAGCATTCTTTTTCTTAATATCACAGAAATAACAACTAAAATAGGCACACATGCAAAGACAATCAAAGTTAATTGCCAATTAACAAATACCGCTAAATAAACAAATGAACCAATTATTGACATACCAGAAATAAAGAAATTCTCTGGACCATGGTGCGCTAATTCAGAAACATCCATTAAATCCACAGTTAAACGCGACATAATTTTTCCTGATTCATGTTCGTCATAAAAAGAATAAGGTAATTTTTGTAATTTTTTAAATAAATCTTCACGCATTTCTGCTTGCATATCAACACCAATGATATGGCCATAATATTGGACGAAATAACGTAATAACATTCTTACTACATATATAAGTAGTAACAAAAGTCCCGATATTACAACTGCCTTTACATTAGCGTCAGGAATATAATTGTTAAGTAATTTTCTTGTTACAATAGGATATCCTAAACCAATTAATGAAATAAAAAATGATGCTAACATATCCATTGCAAACATAAATTTATGTTTAGAATAATAATGCACAAATCGTTTTAGCATAATAATTACCTCCTAAAATAAAAACGCCATTTAAGGCGCCTTTATTATATATTAAATTTTATAAATTTAAAAGCAAGATAATTATTCCAATTTCTTGAACGATTGTTCCTAAAATACAAAATATATGAAATACAGAATGAAACCATTTTTTATTATGGCCAATACCATAAAAAATAACACCTAGTGTATAAATGATTCCACCAATTAATATAAATAAAAATGCTTCAAGAGACAAAATATCAACAATATTCGGGACTAAAATTAAAGCCCATCCCATGATTAAATATAAAAACATTGCAATGATTAATACTTTCTTACTCGATAAATCATAAGCGTTTAACAATATGCCAATTAATGCTCCTATCCATTCGATAAGTAAAATTATTAAGCAAGTAGTAGAATCAAGAGCCATAATGGCAATTGGTGTATATGTTCCAGCAATCAAGACATAAATAGTACAATGATCTATAATACGCGCTACTTTCTTTTTATAAGTATTAGGATTCATGCCATGATAAATGCTCGATGCTAAATATAAGAAAATAATTGTTAATGAATAAACAATTAATCCTATTGTTACCCCAGCAATTAAATGTTTGCTTATCGCTAATATAATAAATAAAATTAATGATCCAAAACCAATGACCGCTCCGATAGCGTGGCTAATAACATTAAACAATTCTTCTCCTTTTGAATAAATAGGCATTTCCATTTCTTTGATTTTTTGCTTTGACATAATATCGCCTCCACCAATAATATAAGTAAGAGGCTTCAAAATAGCACCCTATTATAAAAGTTTCGTTTCTATTATGAAAAAATTGAGTCTCTTTAAAAGAGAATTGATAAAAAATGCATTATATTTTATACTATTAGTGGTGATTATGATGAATGAAGCAGAAATAAGAAAGAATTTTTCTAACAACTTAGTTAGACTAAGAAAATTAAAAAAATTAAATCAAAATGATTTAGCAAAAGAGTTTAATTACTCTAATAAAGCAATTTCAAAATGGGAAACAGGAGAAACAATTCCTGATATAGTTATGCTTAAACAAATTGCAGATTTTTTCCAAATCACACTTGACGAATTAATAACAAGTGAAAACATATGTAAAGAAAAAGAAAAGCGAAAAAAAAGAAAGCTTATTACCTATGCTTCTGCTGGCTTAAGCTATCTTGTCGCTGCAATTGTATTTTTAATTTTAGAAATATGCCACGTTCCAAATTCTTATTTATGTTTTTTAATTGCTATTCCTACTAGCGCCATTGTATTAATTGTATTTACTAAACTTTGGTTTGAAAAAATATATTTATTTTTCTCTATACTCGTTCTTATTTGGTCACTATTCTTAATAGTTCTTATAATACTACCAAAAACATTTATTATACCAAGCATTATAATTGCTATTATTTTAACTGTTCTTTTTGCAATATTTTTAAAAATTGATAAGAAATAAACTATTTATTTTTATAATTTTCTTTTATATATTTGAAGGTTTCTTTTTCACCTTTTTCTTTTAACATTTTTAGCCAACTTTCCATAATCTTACTGCTTTCCGGATGCATTCCCGCTCGAGCAGTGTGGCTCATAAAATAATCATAGGCACTACCATCGTTATATTTTTTACCTAAATATACTTTAGAAGCCGCAATACGGTCACATAGCATTTCTTTTAAATACCTTATTGGCATTGGTACTGGACCATATAAATGTGTGTCATTATTAACATCAACCCAATATTCATAATGATGTTTATTACGTCCTTTATGATGCATCCATGCTTCCGAATATCCTTTTACTTCACGTTCTCTATCATTTGGACTTCTCGTTCCTTGATAGTATTTAGCGCCATTAAAAAATTCAGTTGGAGAATACTTAGATAAATCATGTCTTAAACCTTGAAAGCCTATGCCTAGTTTAAAGCAATAATGCATTACAATATGGCGATGTTTGGTAATAGTACAAAAATGTTTGAATATATGCATATATTTTCCTCCTAAAATAAATTTTAACAATTTTAACCATTAAATTATTTATTACTTAATTAATAATAATGGTTGGTGATAGTATGAAGAAAAAATCAATCAAAGAATATGCCGAGATGAGTTTTCTAACAAGACGAAAAAATGATTTAAATGAACTTGCTGAAGAAAACATAATTTATGAAGAATCACAAACAGGTCCACAAGAAGAGCCAACTTTAAAAGAGATACAATTAAATTTAAAATCGATTAAAAAGAAAATGAGATTTAATAATTAGCTTCTAATATTTCTAAATACATTCGCTTTAATGTTTCCTTAGAAATATCTACTGGAAAGTTTTTTAATCTTTCTACATTAATTGCATCTACAATTTCATTAAGTCCATTTTCATTATATTCTAATGGTTTAATAAAATCATATTTATGTAATAAATTAATAAACTTAGTAATAGATTCTTGATCATTTTGACATACAAATGATTTATTAATTAAATCTAGACTATTTCTTAAATACTTTTTGCCACGTGCATCAAAAGTATTTTTATAGTTATTAACTAAATAACTCCATGTTTTAGGCAAAGCAAGCGCCACAGCGTGTCCATGAGCAAGTCCATATATACTTGTTAGTTTATAGCTCATTGCATGCGCAGCGGTTGTTTTTGTAATATTAATAGCCTTACCTGCTAAATTAGATGCTTCAATCATCTTTTTAGCGGATTTAGCATCTCCATTAAGATAACTATCTTCATTTTCTAATATTAATTTGATTGCTTTTTTAGCATAAATTTTACTTTGTGCATTAGAATTTACCGACCAAATTGATTCAATTGCTTGACATAAAGCATCAAGTAATGTGGATTTCTTTTGATAAATAGGTAATGACAAAAGCAAATGATAATCAAGTATAGCGATATCTGGTAAAATGATATCATCATGAACAGATTGCTTTTTGCCTTCAAAATAAATTACCGCGAAGTGCGTTGATTCGCTACCAGTTCCTGCCGTTGTTGGTATTGCGATATGTTTTAAATTGATGTATTTATGCTCTTGTGTTAAATAATTTTTAGTTCCATCCATCATAGAAAATAATTTAACACATTTTGCTACGTCAATTGCGCTACCTCCGCCTAAAGACACAATTGAATCGCAATTATTATCTTTAAATAATTTCAAAGCATTTTCAACTTCTTCATATTTAGGATTAGCGTCAAAATTATCAAATAAAGCGTAATTAATATTATGACTATGCAATAATTTTTCTATTTTTGTTCTTAAAAATTTAGACACAACCACTAAAGGATTATGTAAATTATATTTATTTAAAATTACTGGTAAATTGTTAATGTTTTTTATGATTTCTTGTTCTTTAAAATCTAAGTTTCTAATTTCTAAGCTAACCTTTTCATAGTCATCAGTATTATCAATTTCGTTAATATAATATTTTTCATAACTTATTGGGAAAATATCTAATTTATCAGAAACTTCATTTAATGCATTTTCAGCATAAACATTGACATTATCCGCTAAAACAAATTCTTCTACTTTATCCATCCAAACCTTTAAATCATTTTTAGTTAATTTATATAAAGGTTGAAAAGTATAACAATTATCATCAAAAATATGAATGGATACTTCTTTTAGTTTATTATCTACTATTCTACCTTTAAAATCTTTTTCTGGTAAAGGTATTTTTTTATTTATTAAACAAGTCGATTGATGTGGATCATTAATAATAGCTAATAATAATTTTTTATTAAAAACCAAATCACCATGAAGCATTAAAAAATCATCATCTAAAAATTCTTTGGCTAAATAAAAAGAATAAATATAATTTGTTTGATCATATTTATCATTATGTACAAAAGTAAAATGCATGTTTTGATATGCTTTTTTACTTGCTACTTCTTTTAATTGTTCTTCATATGGTCCAGTTGTAATGACAACATATTTGATGCCTACATCATTTAATAAACGAAGTTGTCTTTCAAATATGGTTTCGCCATTTTTAAGCTTAACCATACATTTAGGAGAATGTTTTGTTAGTTCTCCCATTCTTTTTCCAATTCCAGAATTAAATATTAATGCTTTCATTTAATTTGCACCTAGTTTCTTCATTAATGCTTTCTTATTTTCTAAAGGTGTTTTGGTTGGTCTACCTAAATCAGCACGTGAACCAGTTTTAGTATGTAATACTAATGCTACACTAGTTTCGTGTTTCATTTTTTCTATATATTCTTTTATTTCTTCTTCGGATTCCGCTACATAAACATTTTTAAATCCACAACTTTTTAAAATACATGGAATATCAAGTGTCTTAGAACATGTTGGTTGTCCGCCTACTGATTCATGTGCAGAATTGTCATTTAAAATATATTTAAAATTATTAGGTATATTAGCGCCAATTACGCCCATTCCGCCCATATGCATAATAAATGAACCATCGCCATCAATACACCAAACATTATGTTTAGTACCAATTGCCATACCATAAGCAATAGATGCTGTGTGTCCCATTGATCCTACAGTTAAAAAATCATTATCATGTCCACTTTTTTCTTGTTCTCGTATTTCAAATATTTCGCGAGATGTCTTACCAGTTGTAGAAACGATAAAATCTTCATCACTTAAAGAATCAATAATTGCTTTTAGAGCTTCTTCTCTTGTCATTTTATATGGAGATACTTCTTTATTTAACTTAAATTCACTAAATAAACCTTTTTGAATAATTAAAGCATATGGCTTGTTTTCTTTTTTCATATACATAACAGCTGTTTCAAGTTGTTTTTCATAATCATCATTTAGTATCTCATATTTAATACCCATTACATCTAATAAAGATAAAGTAATTTTACCTTGTTTTACATGTTGAGGTTCATCATGCTTTCCTGGTTCTCCACGCCATCCAATAATTAATAACATTGGAATAGAATAAACTTCTTCATCGGCTAAAGAGACTAAAGGATTAACGGCATTACCTTCTCCTGAATTTTGCATATATACTACACCAATTTTATTAGTGGCTAAGTGATAACCCGCACACATTGCTACGGCATTACCTTCGTTTGCGGTAATAATATTTTTTTCACTTGGTGTTTTTTCTTTTATACATGCACATAAATTAGCAAGTAAAGAATCTGGAACTCCCGCAAAAAAATCAATATCATTGTCTAATAGTTTTTGATAAAAATCACTTGTGTTAATCATAAATTACCTCTTATTGCTTTGTTCCTGGAATCAAAGACAATACTTCTTTAATAGAAATACAATATTCTTCTGATGCTTCTTTAGAACGATGATTTTTTAAAATAGATTCGCCACATTTTTTCATAGCTGGATAAGCACTTCTTAAGAAATGGTTAGCGTAAATAATAATATTTGCGCCCCAAGCATGCAATTCTTCATCTTTAAATTGATTATAAGATGTTGGAATTACGACAACTGGAATAGTCTTTGAATATTCTCTAAATTGACGTAAAAATTCTTTAATTTCCGCACCATCTTTTTCTTTGGAATGAATGACAATACCATCCGCTCCACCAACTTCAATATATATTTTGGCGCGTTTTAAAGCATCTTCAATACCATGTCCTGCAATCAAGGATTCACATCTTGCAAAGATTAAGAAATCTTTTGTAATTTGAGCTGTTTTACCAGCTTTTATTTTCTTAGCAAATTCATAAGGATCATCTAAAACTTGTTTAGCATCTGTTCCAAATAAAGAGTTTTGTTTTAAACCAGTTTTATCTTCAATAATAACTGCGGATACGCCTAATCTTTCTAGTGTACGAACATTATAAGTAAAGTGTTCAATTCTTCCACCAGTATCACCATCTAAAATAATAGGTTTAGTAGTTACTTCCATTATTTCTTCAATAGTTCTAATTCTTGAAGTTAAATCTACTAATTCAATATCCGGTTTTCCTTTAAATGTTGAATCACATAAAGAAGAAACCCACATAGCGTCAAATTCTCTAACGTGTTCATTTTCTTCTACTTTAGTATTTTCGACTAATAAACCAGTTAATCCGTTACTTGCTTCCATGACAGTTACATATGGTTTAACGGCAAGCATTCTTTTTAATTTAGCGCGTCTATTATCGGGAGTATTAAACATCTTACGATATTCTTTTTCTAAAGTTGTACATGAAATATCACGAGTATATGGGATTTCAATGAGTTTTCCGCCCCATTCCGCTAATGTGTCGATAACATTTTGTCGAATGTTACTTTGTATACCAGATCTCCAATCATCGCCATGAACAACATAATCTGGCTTTAGCATTTTTAAATTATCGGTGTAATTTAATGTTTTTTGCGGAATAACTTCTACAACACCTTTGATATTTTCAAAAATTTTCTTTCGATCATCATATGGTAGTAATGGAAGTCTTTTATAACTAGAAATAGCTTCATCTGTTAATAAACCAATATAAACATCTCCTAGTTTTGTTCCTTCATTTATAACGTTAATATGTCCGTTATGTATCAAATCAGCACTCATTGCTATGTATACTTTTTTATTCATTGTTTGTTACTCCTTTATATTTTATTTGATTAGTGTTACACCTAAAAATGGTAACTTATTAATTTTTATTTTTTCAACTGATTGATATAAATCCGCTAAGACTGTTTTGTCTTTTTTAGCAACTAATAAAGATACATCAATAACTTTATTTAAGGCAAATAAATCATTGTTAACTCCTAATGGTGTTACTAGTAAAATTATATAGTCGTATGTTTTTTTAGCATTCTTTATAAGCTCTTCAAAGGCTTTAGAATGCAATTCTTCGGCACTAAATTTTGTTTTTTTAGAGAACACAACATCAATACCATTGTTTAATTTTATTATTTCCTTACTATCATCTTTTATTTGTTCATCAAGACTAGCAAGTAAATCTTGTAATAATGGTTCAATATAGTTAGTTTCAATTACAAGAGCTTTTTTATTATTATCCACATATGCTTTAGCTAAGTAATAACTAAGAATAGTTTCATAAAAATAATCAGAAACAGAGGTAATAGCAATAATTTTTGACCCTTGAGCAAATGTTTCAATATTATTAGTTAATTTTATAACGGAGTCTTCAAATGATTTTTTATTAAATTTTCGAATGAACTTTAATTCTTTTTTATTCATTTTCTTCACCCCTTGTTTCAATTTCAAATGTTAAAATGTCTAAATCTTGTAATTCATGAGTTGAATTAATTTTATATTTATAACATCCACTTGCTAAAGCAAAGATAACTCCTAAGCCTAATCCCGCAACAGAAAATAATGCCATTTTTACGATTGGTTTAGTAATTACTGTAGGATTATTTGCTTCATGATGAACAGCAAATTTTGTTAATTTTGCTGTTGTCGATGTTTCATCATTAAAAGTTATACATGATTGTTTTAAAACGATATTTAAAATTGTGCTTGTAATATTATCATTTTTATTACGAAAACTAATATCAAGAATATAAGAACTATAAGATGTTGGTTTTTCTTGAATAACAATACCATTTTCAATATCTTTTATTGATATAGTTTTGCCTTTATCTGTAATATCTTTACTTTTTAATTCTTCAATAACTAATTGAGGAACCTTTGCTTTAACAACATTAGAAAAAGCATTATAAATATTATCATTTAAAGTTTCTGCAACTACCGAACCTGTAGATTCATAAGATGGAGTATAAAATTTATAAGAATAAACTGCTCCTATTATTGTAAAACATACAAAGAAATATATAATCGTTAATATTTGTCTTTTTAATGTCACTAACAACATTTTAAAAGTAAAATTATATTTGTTTTTACTTTCATCCATTTGTTAACACCTTCCATTCAAGTACCTTATTTTAACATAAAATTAAATTATATAAATAATTTAATCGCATATTTTATTATAAGTTAATATTT
>CALBGF010000181.1 GCA_937893635.1 uncultured Mollicutes bacterium
TGGATTTACTAGTGATGCACTAGTTGATTTAGTCAAAAAAGTCGTTGGTAAATAAAATTAATGAGCTTATTCTTATGAATAAGCTTTTTTTTGCCCTATTGTTAGAATAAAAAAATATGCTAGAATATGTTTGTTGCCTTTGAAAGGGGATTCTTATGATTAGATTTGCAATAATTGATGATGAAATAGAAGTAGCAAATAAACTAACTTCATATATTGATAAATACTTTCAAATCAACAATCGCCAATGTGAAGTAAAATTTTTTGACACTGCATCAAAGTTCCTAGAAAACTATCATTTTGATTTTGATGCTATATTCATGGATATTAATATGCCAGGTGTTGATGGCATGAGTGCCACAAAAGAATTACGTCGCTTAGATAAAAATGTTAGGATCATTTTTGTTACTTCTTTAGCGCAATATGCTATTAAAGGCTATGAAGTTAATGCATTTGATTTTGTTGTAAAGCCAGTTAACTATTATACATTTGCAATGAAACTAGATCGATTAATGGAAAATTATCGTGAAAAAGAGGGAGCGTCTATTATTATTAAAGCTAATAATAGTTTTATAAAAACACCAGTTTCTGATATTAAATATATTGAAGTATCTGATCATAAGCTTATTGTTCATACTATTAGTAATGACTTTGAAACATATGATACTTTAAGTAATTATTTGAATCTATTAAAAAATGAACCTTTTGCTTTATGTAATCGTTGTTATTTAGTCAACCTCAAATATGTTAATAAAGTGAATAAAGATGCTGTATATATTGGAAATAATTGCATTCAGATGTCCCGTCGTAAATATAAAGAATTTATGAACTCCTTAAATAAATACTTAGGAAATGGAGGAGACATCAATGTTTAAGATTACTGAATTAATGATATATAAAGTTATATTTGTGATTGAAATACTTGTTTCAATGCATTTATTTTCTTCTAAACTTATCCGAAAAAATAAGTATAACTTAAGATTAACTTTATCTATTCTTGTTCCATTATTAATATCGATATTTTTTCCAATTTTTAAAAATTTTTCTTATTCATGGTGGTATTCCTCACTAATGTTTTTAATTTTATTTATTGTTTGCGTAGCTTCCATGTTTTTTGTTTATGATTCATCCTGGCAAAAAATATTTTTTATTTCGATTACTTCCTACACCATTCAGCATCTAGCACATGAAATATATAACATAATTTCTTTAATATTGAATATGTCTAGTAGCACATCTGGGGTTTATGGCGATGAAATAGTAGTGTGGTTTGCACCAGCTTTTAATTTTATCGTTTCTATTAGTGTTTTTATTCTTGTATATGCCATTGCATTTATATTTTTGAATAAAAGAATTAATTCCTATGATGATGTGAGAGTCAATAATCAATATATTTTGTTAATTGCTTTTTTAATCTTATTTACTGATATTATTTTTAATTCCTTAGTGATTTATATCAAAGATGGTCATAATATTATTTATTCTTATACCATTGCTTTTTATAATTTACTATGTTGTTTTATGGTATTATTCATTCAATTTAGCGTGATGAATAATCAAAAAATTCAAAATCAATTACAGACCACCACTCAATTATTAAATCAATCAAAAGAAAGATATAAAGAGAACAAAGAAAATATTAATTTAATTAATATGAAGTGTCATGACTTACGTCATCAAATACGTGAATATGGTAAAAGAAGCGCTATTTCACCAGAATCAATTCAAGATTTGGAGCAAATGATCAATATTTATGATTCCAATGTTAAAACTGGTAATGAAACTTTAGATTTTATTCTCACGGAAAAAAGTTTATTGTGTCAAAAGAAAAATATTACTCTTACATGTCTTGCTGATTGTTCTAAAATTGGATTCATTGATGATAGTGATTTATATAGTTTATTTGGTAATGCCGTTGATAACGCTATGGAAGCAGTGATGAAAATTCAAAATCACGATAAACGTAATATTAGTCTTATTGTCCGTAACGTTGAAAACTATTTATCAATATCAATTGAAAATTATTATGAAGGTAAAATAAACTTTGGTGATGATGGATTACCATTAACAACAAAATTTGATACCGATTATCATGGATACGGGGTAAAATCTATCAAATATATCGTTGATAAGTATCATGGAACGCTTTCTATTACTACTAAAAATGACATTTTTAAATTATATATTTTGTTCGTTTTATAAAAATTGATCATAACCAATTACGAAAATTATTTAGCCAATTACGAAAAAAGCGTGACCACTGGAAACGCTTTCTTTTAGTATATGAGCGTAAAATCATTCATTAGGAGGTAGAAGAATGAAAAAACTTACTATTTTACTTTGTAGTGGTGTTCTTTGCTTAGCTGGTATGCTAGCAAGTTGTGATAACAAAACTAGCACTTCAACACCAAATACAACATCCACTAGTACTAAACCAAGAGAAGGAGATAAATGTATTGATTTAATTATCAAACATATGCCAAATAAGGTAACTTATAAAAGCGGCGAAAAATTTTCTCCTGTTGGATTAATATTTGATGCTGTCTATCAAAATGGTTATGATGGTGACACTAATTTAAATTATTCTGATTTAGATTCCTATTCACCAAGAGGTGCCTTAGATTCAAGCATAACAAATGCCACGATTACATTTGAAAATTTTAGTAAAGACATTCCAATTACTGTTGAAGAAAAGACTTTATTAAATGTTGAAGTAACACGCGAACCAGATATTAAGTCATACGCAATTGGCGATAGTTTGAATTTAAGTGGACTTATGGTAAAAGCAACTTATGAAGAAGGAGTAATAGAAAACGAAACTAATTACTACTTAACTGATTCTGATGGTAATGCCTATGAACATGGTACCATCTTAAATAAAGCAAGTGATGATTTAGAATTATTTGTAAATATAACTTCAAACGGAAAAACATTAAAAGATTCATTCCATATTGCTATAAGCTCTGGTATTACAATTCAAGCTGAAGATAATGTTAAAACAGGCGAAACTGCCCCAACAGATAAGAGTTATACAGTAATAAGTGGTAAAGCTGAAATAAAGAAGGACTGCACATTTACTGGTACAGGCTATATTGGATCAATTGATAAAAATGGTCAAATAGAATTTTATGTTTACTCTAATTCTGAAGTTAAAAATGCAAAAATTGTCTTTGTTGCATCATCGACATGTCAAAATGGTGCCTTAGGCAAAATGGATGATATGCAATTTAATAAGTGTTTCAGTGTCGCTGTTGAAGATAGTCTTATTGATATCAATGATGATGTTGTTATTAAAGGACTTGAATATCCGCAAGCTGGAAGTGGCGGTAACAAATGGACAAACTGGGCTGATGTTGAGGTCGGAACTATTAATCTTCAAAAAGGATTTAACAAGATTACACTTAAATGCATCGGAACAGTAATTGATAGTTCTAATTATGGTCGTACACCTAATATTGACCGTCTTGATATTAGATTTTAATAGGAGTATTTATGAAAGTTTCAGGTAAAAAAATAATTTCAATCGCGGCAATTGCCTTAATAACCGCGACAATTGTAACCGGTGATGTATTTGCTGGTAAATATCGTTCAATAATTTCTGGATTCTTTGGATGTACTGAGCAAATAGATGGTGATAAAACTACCATTGATGAAGGTGCTAAAACTGGTGATCAAGTTGTAAGAAAAATTGCAAACGAAGGCGTAGTCTTATTAAGAAATGAAAAGAACAAAGTTGGCCGTCAAACATTGCCATTACCAGCAACAACTAAAAAAATTAATATCTTTGGTTGGTACGCTACTGATAGTGGATTCTTATTAGCAGGCAATGGTTCAGGTCGATCATATGTTCATAAAGATAACAAAGTAACCTTACTTGGTGCTTTTAAAGAAGCAGGGTTTGAATATAATCAAGAAATCATTGATATATATGAAAAACATTGTAAATCACCTAAAGACTGGGGCGAGACACAAGAATGGGCTAATCGTTATCATACTAAATTAAAAGAACCGGTAACTGATGTTGCTTTTCCTAATGATGTTAGAGAACGTGCAAAATCATTTTCTGATACAGCTCTAATTGTTTTGTCTAGATATAGTGGCGAATACATTGAACGTATAAGTAATAAACAAGAAAAAGAAGGACTTCCTACTGATGAAACGCGTAATTTCAGTCAAATCAGTACTGAAGAAGAATCACTTATTAAAATGTGTACTGAAAATTTTGATAATGTAATTGTTGTATTTAATACTGGTTCAATTATGCAAATGAACTTTCTAGAAGATCCAACATTTGGAAATATAGGAGCAGCATTAAACGTTGGATATATGGGACAAAGCGGCGCAACAACAATTCCAAAGATTTTAACCGGAGAAGTTAATCCATCTGGTCGTCTTGCTGATACAATCCTATATAATCCAACAAAAGATGAAATCACAAGAATTAACTGCAAAAATGGTGATACGGATATTGTTTATGCCGAAGACATATATGTCGGTTATAAATGGTTTGAAACCGCTAGTGCAGAAGGATATCTAAATTATAAAGATGTAGTTCAATATCCATTTGGGTTTGGGCTAGATTACAGTGATTTTTCTTGGAAAGTATCTTCATTTGAAGTTAAAAATGTTGATTCAAATAGCGAATATGTAACTGATCCAAGCAACAAACTTGAACGTGATAGTAAGATTTCTTTAAGTGTTGAAGTGACTAATAATAGTGATATGCCTGGTAAAGATGTTGTTGAACTATATTATCACGCTCCATATTATGATGGTGGAATTGAAAAATCTGAAATTAACTTACTTAATTTTGCTAAAACACCAATTTTAAAAAAAGGCGAATCATACACAGTTCAATTTGAATTTACCCCTTATGAAATGGCAAGTTATGATTGCTATGATAAAAATAATAATGGCTCAGCACGTTGGGAATTAGATGCTGGAGATTATAATTTATTCTTAAGGACTGACTCACACACTAATAAAGAGATGGAAGGTAATAATTTAACAATGCATGTTGAAGATATTATCTCATATCGTAAAGACCCAACCACTAATGCGCGTGTTAAAAACCGCTTTACAGGCGAAAATGCTTATGGTGGTTTAGGATTAGATGGCAAAGGATTAAAAGCACAAGATGGTGAAGATTGGACATATTTATCTCGTAGTGATATTGCTAATACTATTCCAAAAGTTAGAAGTAAAACTGCATCTAGTGCAAGTATTAAACAATATCTAGGCTATAAGTCTGATGCTTATGATTATTACGATACTATGCCAACCATGAATCAAGAAAATAATTTACGACTTGTAACTAAAGAAGATGGTTCATTCGTAAGTAAAGATGAATTCAGTAATGGCGGATCAAATATAACTCTTAAGTATAATGATGAATTAATAAATGAATTAATTGAAAATTATGATACAACTGATAAATGGGATTTATTATTAAATCAATTAAGTGAAGATGACTTACGTGCTTTAGTAGAAGGTAGTGGTTATCAAACTCAACCAATTGCTAGTATTGGCAAACCAAAATACTTAGAATACGATGGTCCTTCAGGATTTAACCGTACTAATATGTCTCCAAATGTTCCTGGTTCTAAATTTACTGCTTTACCAGCTGAAAATTTAATGGCACAAACTTGGAATAAAGAATTACTATATCAAGCAGGTCAAATAGTTGGTATTGATGGTAACAACTTTGGTATTAATGGTATTTATGCACCTACTGTTAATTTACACCGCGAAATGATGAATGAAAGAAACTACGAATGTTATTCTGAAGATCCAATCATCAGTGGTTATATGGCAGCTTACTTCATCAAAGGTGCCGCTAGCAACAACGTTTATTGTTATTTAAAACATTTAGCCTTATATGATGCATCAACATACGTTTATTTCCGTGTTTGGTGTACAGAACAAAACTTTAGAGAAAACTACTTAAAACCATTTGAAATTGCGATTAAAAAAGGCGGAGCAAATGGCTTAATGGCATCATTTAATAAAGTTGGTGCAACTTGGGCTGGCTCAAATGATGCTATGATTAATGGAGTTATTCGTGGCGAATTTGGCTTCAAAGGCACAGTAATTACTGACTGGTCCGATGGTAGTAGTTCTGAAATGGACATTCATTCAGGATTACGTGGCGGATTAAATACACAATTAAATCCTAACTACCCAACAACCGGATCATATGGAAAAGTTGATTTCTCAAATCCAGTAGAAGTTAATTTAGCTCGTGAATCAGCCAAGTCTATTATCTATACATCTTGTAGTACATATTACGCTGCTAAACACAAAACAACATCCGATGATTTCAGTGTCGTTATTACTGGTCCAAAGGCACAAGTAATGGGATTTGAGTGGTGGATATTAGTATTAGCAATTGCGGAAGTTATTATCTTTGCTGCCTTAGGATTCTGGATATTTGTATTATTTAGAAAGCCGAAAAAACAACCTGTAGCTATCGACGATAATATAAGTTCACTATCTAAAGAAGAAAAAGACATTAAAATTCAGACTATTAATAATGAATTAAATGCTTTATATTCAAGAATTGATAGTTTAAAACAAGAATTAAAACGATTAAAGAAATAGTTTAGTAGGGGCAGATACATTCTCTGCCCTTATTTTACCGAATAAGTTAAATTTTTAACCATTTGCGAATACATAAATACAATTTAGGCTTGTAAGGGCTAACATTTTAATGTGATTATGAAATAATTTGGAGGATTTTATGAAAAATTATATTAAACCTGAAATTAAAATTGAAACCATTGAAATTAATGATGTAATATTGGTTTCTAGTACTGACGCTACTTTAGATTGGAATAATAGTGGCGTAGATGAGGAGTTATAATATGAAAAAGATAGGTATTTTTGTTTTAAGTTTATCCATGCTTGCTATGACTTCTATAAAAGGCACATCACCACTAACTGAAAGTACAATTGATGTCCAAAATGGAAGTGGCATAGCATTTAAGAAAAATGCTTTAATAGGAAATAGTGAAACTACTGACATATCAAAAATATATGTTCAACATGGTGTTATTGATGGTTATGACAGTTTAAGATTTGTTACTGCTGTTAAAGGCGATATTTCATCAATTGAATATGTAAGAACTGCTCTAGATGGTTCAAGTGAAAAAACCAAAGAAGTAACTACGCTTTATAAAGCAGTAGTAGCAAGCGGGAATAACACATATTATGATGGTGAAAAAATAACAGCCGATGAAAGTTGTGCTGGTAATTATTATTGGGCTTGCTATACTATTAAATTCGTAAACGATACTTATAAAAATAGTGATATTAACATTACTATTAAAGTAGATGGTGTTAGCAAAAGTACAACAGCAAATTTAAATAAAATAATAGAAGATGAAGCTGAAGTTTATACTTATCGCTATGAAGCTGAGTTGATTGCTGAATTAGGTAAAGGATCAAATTATCCAACTATTGATGATCGTGGATTCGTTGGCCAATTAAACTCTAATAAAGGCGCATCAGTAAAATTTGTTATCGAATCTGATTCAAATAAAACAGCAGATATATCAGTATTACTTAACAAAAGAAATGCTGAAATTAACTTTGATGACTCATTTATTACATATGTTAATGGTGTTGAAACAAAATTTGGTGCAATTATCACTAAATTTAATGCCATAAATTGGTATGAATTTAATGAAACAAAGTTAGGTAGTATTGAACTTAATAAAGGCACTAATACAATTATGTTCGTTGTTAAAAGTACAGAGTCAAATTGTTTTAACTTTGATTGCTTAAAAATTGAAACGAAAGCAAAATTATTAAATAATGTTGCGCTTGTTGCTCAAGCTGAATATAGCGTAGGTAAAGATCAAACGGCACCAACTAACAAGAGTTATACAGTTATTAATGATACAAGTAAAGCTCAAACTAAGAAAGATTCTACTTTCTCTGGTACTGCTTATATTGGCTCAATTTCTAAAGGTGGACAAATTGATTTCTATATTTATTCTGAAAAAGAAATAAATAATGCTAATTTGGTATTAACCGCTGCATCGTCATTACTTAATGATACTGCTAAGAAAATGGATGATATGCAATTTAATAAATGTTTTGATGTATCAATAGAAGATAGTAAAATTGATATTGCTGATGATATAGTAATTAAAGGCTTGAGTTATCCAAATAGTTCAATTGAAGGCAGCAAATGGACAAGATGGGTTGATGTCAATCTTGGCTCTATCAATATCAAAAAAGGATTTAATAAAGTTACATTATTATGTGCAGGCACAATTAAAGACTCTGGTAGTACTGATAGAACTCCTAATATTGATAGATTATCGATAGTTTTATAATATCAACACATTTTAAAGCAAAGAAATAATTTATAAGTTTCTTTGCTTTTTTTAAGAAGGGAATTACTTATGAAAAATAAATTAAAAAAATTACCAATTGGTATAATCGCCGGTATTAGTGCGATTATGTGCTTTTATTTAACAGTAGCTTTTATTGCTATATATATTGTTTTAAACGGTGTAGAAGCGCAAACAGGTGGATCGATTACAATATTTGAACACTGGTATCAAATATTAATATTTATCTTTGACATTTTGTTTTTAGGAACACTAATTGCCTCATTAATTTTTTATTTTAAAAACAAAAAAGAAAACGTAGTTAATAAAAAACCATTAGCAAAAGTATTTAAACGTTCACCATTAGTTTTACTTGCTTCATTCTTTGCTATCATGCTTGCTATTAGTTATATTGGCGGCGATATTATGCTTGCACACGAAGCAGCAATTAATGGGGTTTTAGGAACAAATCCATATAAAAAAATTGAAGATAAAGATAATGCAACCATAATCAATGATTATAAATCTGATTTTGCTAATGAAGATGGATCTTTTAACGACAAAAAAATGCGTGAGAATTCACAAGAAGTAGCGCTAGAAGCAGCAACTGAAGGAACAGTTTTATTATGGAATAATGAAAAAGCATTACCATTAAAAGAAAATGAACGTGTATCCTTATTTGGTATAGCGCAAGCAAATTATGCTTATCTTGGTGAAGGATCTGGTCAAATGAGTGTTTCACCAAAAGATAATCTTCGTAATGCATTCCAAAATGTCGGTTTGAAATTCAATACTGATTTGTTTATGCATTATGCATCATTATTAAGTTCGCATAAAAGAGATTCTAGACGTGCAGTCAATGAAGTTACTTGGGATGAAATAAGCGATAAAGTTAGTAGTTCAGTTCTAAGTGATGATGTAGCTATTATGACTATATCACGCGTTGCTGGTGAACATTATGACATTTTACCTACCAATAAAGATAGTTTTGTTGATGTTAACAATTATTTAGATTTATCAGTAACAGAAAAAAGTGTTTTAGATCATTTAGGTAAAATGAAGAAAAATGGTCAAATTAAAAAAATTGTTTTACTTATTAATTCATCTAATGCTTTGCAATTTAAAAATATATCTAAATTAGATTATATTGATTCTTGTTTATGGGTTGGAATGGGCGGAACAATGTCATTTAATCAAATTGCTAATGTATTATCTAATAAGGGTGAATATGTTTTATCTGGTCACTTACCTGACACATTTGTTTATGACAATAAAAACGCTCCATCATATCAAAATTTTGGCGATATAACATGGAGAAATTATTCAAACGAACTACCAGATTTAAATAATCAAGGAAAAGAAGTATATGCTTCATTCAATATTAAATATATTGTTTATCAAGAAGGTATATATGTTGGATATAAATATTATGAAACAAGATATGAAGATAGTATTTTAAATTCTAATTCTAATGCTAATAGTAACGTAGGCTCAAGTACAAGTGAAGCTTGGAATTATAGTAATGAAGTTGCCTACCCATTTGGATATGGTAAATCATATACAGAATTTGAATATTCTAATTATAATGTTGAAGAAAAAGATGATCATTATATTGTAAAAATTGATGTTAAAAACATTGGAGAAGAAGATGGAAAAGACGCTATTCAAGTTTATTTGCAAAAACCTTATACTCAATACGACAAAGAACATAATATTGAAAAATCAAGTGTTGAATTGGTAGGATTTGCTAAAACTAAAAAATTAGCGCCTAATGAAAGTACAAGTGTTGAAATATCAATACCAAAAGAAGAATTTAAAACATACGATAGTTATAATAAAAAGACTTACATTTTAGAAAAAGGCGATTATTACTTATCAATTGGTGAAGATTCTCATATGGCCGTTAATAATATTTTATCTTATAAGGGTAAAGGCATTATGGACGGAATGGATAAAGATGGTGATAAAAACTTTGTAAATAAAATTACTATTGAAAATGATGATTATGAGACATATTCGAAATCACTAGTAACTAATAAAGAAATTACCAATCAATTTGATGATACTGACTTAAATTTATATGAGGGTAGTAGTGATCAGCATATTACTTATTTATCACGCTCTAACTGGAAAGATACATTTCCGAAAAAAGTGATTCTTGATTGTGTAAATCCAATCATGGTAAAAGATATGCAATATGGTGAAGAAGTAGTGGCTAATGAAGATGATAAAATGCCAGTTTATGAAACAGTAACATCTAGTCAAGGTTCATTAACCTTAGCAATGCTTAAGGATTTAGAATTCGATAACCCATTATGGGAAGATTTATTAAATCAAATGTCTAAAGAAGAACAAGAATATTTAATGTCATATGGTTTACATCATATTGCTGGGGCCGAAAGTATATCCGCTCCAGGACTAAAATCTGTTGATGGACCAGCAGGAGTGAAATCCGCAAATGCAGCTATTGGAACTACTATGAGTTTTCCAGGTGAAGTATTACTTGCTGCAACATTTGATCAAGATTTAGTTAAAAGAGTTGGTATAGCATTTGGTAATGAAATATTACATGTCGGGTATACTGGAATTTATGCTCCAGGCGGCTGTATTCATCGTAGCGCTTATAGTGGAAGAAACTGGGAATATTTCTCTGAAGATGGCTTTTTATCAGGTAAAATGCTTGCAAGCGAAGTAGAAGGATTACAATCTAAAGGCGCAATAGTATTTACTAAACACTTTGCCCTAAATGATCAAGAAACAAATCGATATGGTGTTGCAACATTTGCTAACGAACAATCAATTAGAGAAATATACTTAAAAGCATTTGAAATTGCTGTTCGTGAAGGAAAAATGAATGGTGTTATGTCTTCATTTAATCGAATTGGCACAACTTGGGCTGGTGCGCATATTGGCTTATTAACAAATGTATTACGAGAAGAATGGAACTTCAATGGTATCGTTGAAACTGACTCATGTACTGGAACAACTGACTCCGTTCATCATATGACTAATATTCACGTTAAAGCTGAAGGCTTATTAGCTGGTAATGATTTATGGATGGATGGTGGTGGATCCACTACATATTTAAAAGAATATGAAAATAATCCAACTGTAATGCTTGCATTGAGAAGAGCATGTCATAGAATTTTATACATTCAATTGCATTCTAATGCTATGAATGGTATTACAACTAGTACTAGAATTATTCGTGTTCAAACATGGTGGGAAAAAGCTATTTGGACAACGCGATACATGATGATAGCAGCACTCGCTACAACATTATTACTAACAGCATTTGCTTTCTTTGTTAATTCTAAATATGGAGAAACTCTTATTTATAGCTCTTCAGTAGGAAAAAATATTAATAATAATAATAGTAATGATGATAAAAATACACAAAACAATGCTAATGATAATAAAAACAATAATGAAGATCCAGAAAAGCCCAAATTATCAAAAACAGGTATAACATTAATTTGTTTATTAATAGCGGCAATTAGTACTTCAATAATTGTTCCTATCGCTCTTAATAATAAACATAGTAATCATGGTAATAATAATTCTACTTCTCTACCGAATAGCACACTTCCTCCTTCAACGGATCCAAGTATTTCTATACCTACTGAACACAATTGTGAACAAAAATGTCCTATTTGCGGAGGTTGTTTGGATTTAAGTTGTAAAGAAGAAGCATGTTTAAGAAAATGCGGTGAAGGAAAAGAATCCTATGCATTTGAAGCCGAAGAAGCAAAATTAGTTAAAGGAAAAGATGATTTAAAGATTGCTACTAATAACAATGTCACTTATGTAGGTGGATTAAATAATAATATGGGCGCAAGTCTTACATTTGATATTAATTCTAGTAATGATGAAGTAGCAACATTAGTCGTTAGTGTTTCAAAGCGCAAAAAAGAATTATTATTTACTGATATGATGCTTGTCACTATTAATGGTGTTGAATTAGAGTCAAAAGCAATTGTTACATCAACAGGAACTGATAAAGATACTTGGTATGACTTTGTTGATATTGTATTGGGCTGTGTCAATTTAAAAGAAGGCGCTAATACGATAAAATTCTCTCAACTTTCTAATGGTGATATAAGTGGCTTTAATTTTGATAAAATTAAATTATTATCTAATGAAAAATTAGAAAAAATAATTACTTGTACAAATTTATGCCCTATTTGTGGTAAATGCTTAGATGAAAGTTGTACATTGCTAGAACATAAAGAAAAATGTCATATTGATGGTACTAGTTATACCTTTGAAGCAGAAGATGCAACGTTTATTAGCGGTAATAAGGGATTACCAAAATCCGGTGAGCATAATAGTAAGTATCCAAATGATCAATATGTGTTAGTTGGTAATTTAAGTGAAAATCTTAATGCTGGCATTTCATTTGATTTCTATGCTAACGAAAATTGTCGAGTCAATTTAATTGCTGCGGTAACTAATCGTTATAGTAACATCATATTTACAGATTCATTTGAGGTAAAAGTAAATGGTCAATTATTAACAAGAACAAGTATTATTAAACCTGCTAGTAGTGATTCATTAACTATCGATAAAAACGGCACTGATTGGTGGAAATCTAATGAAGTAAATTTAGGATGTATAGACTTATTAAAAGGTAAAAATAATATTACTTTTATTGTAAAGACTAATGATTCTCAAAAACTTGTTAACTTCGATTACATTAAAATTACAAGCGTAGAATTGATAAGTAAAAATGAAATTATTACCGCCGCGTTAGAAGGAATTAGTGTAACAACTAATCCAACTAAAATGAATTATGAAGAAGGAGAAACATTTGATCCTACTAACATGATTGTAACAGCAAGTTACAATGATGGAAACACACGTGTTGTTAACGATTACACATACTCACCTAATGGCGAGTTAAAAATTGGTGATAGAATTCTAATTACTTATCAAGATAAAGTAACTTATTTAGACATCGTAGTTAGCGAAAAAACGTCAAATGTTTATCGCTATGAAATGGAAAGCGCCGCTAGATTAACTAGTGGTGTAAATGGAAATATCACTATTGATAATGCTGGTTATATTGGCAATTTAAATACTAATAAAGATGCGAGTATTGAATTTGAAATAAATGCTAAAAATAGTGGTAAAGCAGAATTATATTTAGCATTAAGTAAAAGAACCGCTGATATTAATTATAGCGATGCCTTTATTACTTATTTAAATAATGAAGAAATTAAATTTGATACATTAATAACTAAAGCAGACACACAAAGTTGGTATTCTTTTAAAGAAAATATTTTAGGTACTGTAACTTTGAATAGTGGTATCAACACCTTAAAATTTGTGATTAAATCCGCTAGCGGTGATTTAGGATTTAATGCTGATTATTTAAAAATTAAAACTAAAATGGAATTATTAAATAACGAAGGCTGTACACATAAATGTGTAGTTTGTAACAAATGTATTGATGAAAACTGCGATGCCTCAAGTTGTATTGATAAGTGTTTGTTGGATGAAACCAAATATACTTATGGTTCAGATAAGGCAACACTTACTAACGGCGCTAAAACATTCAAAATCGAAAGTAATAATGCCATTGGTAATGTCGATGAAAATAAAGATGGCAAAATCACTTTTAAAGTAAATGCTGAAAATAATTGCGTTGTTTCATTATTAGTAAATATTTCCAAACGTGAAAATCGCTTACGTTTTACTGATGGTATAAGTGTTATCGTAAATGGTATTGAATATAGTTCAAAAGCTATTAGATTGCCTTATACATCTAAAAGTGTCGAATGGAGTGAATTTAGTGATTTACTTATTGGATGTATTAATCTTAATAAAGGAGAAAATACAATTGAATTTGTTATTAAAACTAATACTCCAAGATATGGATCAAACTTTATGGCGATGAATTTAATTTCTGCAACGAAATTATCATAATAAATTACGAAGGCTAGTCCTTCGTTTTTTATGAATAAAAACGCTTTAATAAATGCATGATATCTATATTTATGCTAAAATAATTTTGGGTGATAGTTATGTCAAAAAAATATTTATTAATTTTAAGCGCTATATTATTGATTAGTT
>CALBGF010000182.1 GCA_937893635.1 uncultured Mollicutes bacterium
TGTTCTAAAGAAAGGAATAATATTTATGAAAAAAAGTAATCTTCTTTTTGTATTAAGTGCTTTTGTGTTAATCGGTGGAATTGCTGGTTGTTCAACTAATGAACCTAGTAAATCTACAAGCACATCAACAAGCACTGTAGCAACTAAACACGCGGTAGTAATTCCAACTTCTGTCGCTGGTGCTTATGTTACTGCTTCTCGTAGTGAAGCTATTGCTGGTGATAGTGTTGAACTCACTGTTGCTTTAACTGATCCTACAAATTATGAATTAAAATCTGTAAAAGTTGGAGAACAAGTATTAGAAGGAACTGCTGATGCTAATAATGCAAATGTCTTCCATTATTCATTTGTTATGGGAGATGCTGATGCTAATGTTTCAGTCGTTACTGAACAAATCGCTGCTCCTACTAAAGATCACACAATCTCATTTGAAGGTAAAGATTTAGCATTTGCGCTTGAAATGCCTCAAGACGCTAATGTTGGTGAACATGTTTCATTCAAAGTTGCTGCTAGATCTGGTTATGAAATTACAAGTGTTAAAGTAGTTAAAGTTAACGCTGCTTCTGCTGCTGATGATGGTGAAGAACCAGCTGAAGAAGAAGTTGCTCTTACTGGTAACGTAGTAGTTGGATATTCATTTGATATGCCAGATGCTGATGTTGTTATTAAGGCTGAAGCATTAGGTGCTTATTTCAAAGTAAATGCTGATGATGAAAAAACAATTTTCCAAGCTAAAGGTAGTACATCTTCTGATTCCAAATTAAAAGTTTCTAGTTTTGTTTATTCATTTATTGATAGTGAAAAAGTAGAACAAAAAACAAAATCTAGTTATTTCCGCGCTGGTAGCGAGGTAATAGTTGTTGCAAAACATAATCCATTTGCTATTGCAAACAAATTCTTTGCTAATGGTGTAGAATTAGTAAAAGTTGATAGTGATACTGCTGTGATGTATAAATTCACTATGCCTGCCACTAGTGTAGAATTATCTGTTGACCCAGTTGACGCAAAGGTTGAAGTTAATGTTGATGCTGGTGATCATACCACAACTTCTTTATACCGTATTAAAGCAGATAAAAGCCATGAAGAAACAACATTTGGTTATCCTGGCGAAACTTTATATTTAGATTTAGAAATTAATGAAACAGATGCTGAAGATTATAATTTACCAAGTTCGGTTTCATCTTCTATGCAATATTATAATGATGATAAAGCATTGACAACATCATCTTGTAATATTTCCACAACGCAACAAAGTGGGGCAACAAATTTGAAAGCAACATATTCAATATTAGTAACCTCATATTATACTTCTGCTGGAGCAATTGAAGTAAACGCTCATGAAAGATATTTAAAACAATATTTAGGAAAAGACTTTGTTGGACAATATTACGGATACGAAATTTACAATTCTAGTTTCTATGGTTCAGCAGCTCAATTAACAATGGGCGCAGATGGATCATTAACAATACCTGGCAGTTATTCAACAAAAACAGATATAGTTGTTTCATGTGATGATGACAATAAGACTGTAACTCTAAAAGAAAGAGGTATTTCTAAATATAGTTCAAATGGTTCTATTTGGTTCTTCTATGACAAATCTCAATCAATGAATGACTCATACTTCTTCTCAAAGAATTTCACTAGTGCAAGTGCTATTCAAAAAAGAACATACTCTAAAAACAATTTATTTGTAGGTGAGTTCTATGAAGTTGTTGATGGTTCTGAAATTGTACGCGCTTCAATTTTCATGAATAAAAATGACAAGACAGTAGTTCTTGAACCTACTATTACATTAATTAGCGGTAGCAATATTGCTGATAGCGATGCAAAATTCCTTGTTAAAGATGGAGAAACTTTACTTGCTGCTGTTGGTGTTGGTGATGAATACGGAACTTATAAAAATGGCGATAGCACATTAGTTCTTGATGGCGCTGGAAAAGCTACTCTTGATGGTGTTGAAGGAACATATGTTGTTGACTCTGCTAATAAAAACAAAGTTACTGTTACAATTGCAGAAGTTGAACATGTTTACACAATTGATAAGTCTGCTAAAACATTTACTGATTATGTTGAAGCATTAAAATCTTTATATTCATCATTTGTCAGTACTAAATACAATAATACATTAGTATTAAATGAAGATGGCTCTGGTAAGTATAATGGTGAAGATATTAGAAACTTTGAATATGATGAAACCACTAAAAATGTTTCATTTGAAGCAAGTGCAGGTACATTTGATTTAACTTGGGATCCTGTAAATGGAACATTAATTGGTACATATGATGATGGTGATGGTGAATATAATATTTCATTCACTATCGTTGTTGAAGAAGGTCCTTTCTATCTTGGCAAATTTAGCTTCTCATTGATGAATTCTAGTGGATATACAACTGATGCTGTTCTTACAATTACTGAAAATAGCATTGACGTTACATTTACAAGTTTCTCTGGTGATGGTACTAAGACATCATATTCTGTTACTGAAGATGTAACATTCCAAGAAAAGAGAATTTTCGGTGAAGGTACTAAGTACATTGAAGTTACTATTAACCCAACAACTAAGACTGTTACTAAAGTTGAAATTTTTGCTAATGGTGAGGCTGATTCTGCACAATACGAATCAGACGGATCATTAACAAAACAAGCTTAATTATTTACACTTAAAACTACACCTTCCAATTTTGGAGGGTGTTTTTTTATTGCCCACACACTTATTAATAAATATTAATACATTATAATAGGTGATTTTTGTGAATACTAAAATTATTAATTTAATGAACAAATTAAAAGAATACTTCTTTTTTAACACTAATAAAAGATTATTAAAACAAATAAAAAAAAATTTAAATAAAATATTTAAGCAATTAAATATTAATCAATCTTTTGATATAAATAATATTCTTAGTTTAAAAGATATTTTAGAAAGTGATTTAGAAGCCGCTTATTTAGGAGATCCAGCATATAAAAGTAAAAAAGAAGTAATACTATGTTATCCAGGATTTAATGCTATTTTATATTATCGCTTTGCGCATTTATTAATAGAAAGAAACATTTCACTTCTTCCTCGATTAATTAGTGAAACTGCTCATTCTATAACAGGAATTGATATAAATCCTTATGCAAATATTGGAAAAGGCTTTTTTATTGATCATGGCACTGGTGTTGTAATTGGAGAAACATCGTTAATTGGAGAAAATGTTCGTATTTATCAAGGTGTTACATTAGGGGCATCTTCTTTAGATAAACCACTTGATTTAGTTAATAAAAAAAGACATCCTACCATAAAAGATAATGTCATAATATACGCAAATGCAACAATATTAGGGGGAAATGTAGTTATAGGTAATAATGTCGTTATAGGTGCTAATACTTTAATTACTCATTCGATAGATGATAATAAAGTAGTTTATTTAAATAAACAAAAGTATAAAATCAAAGATAAATCTTAATTATTTAAGTTCAACATATTCAACATCTTTATCAACCGCCAAATTAATTAAAACTTCTTTAACTTCTTTTGGTGCGCTTTCTTTTACGAATACTTTTCTTATAATTGGAGCAAAGAAAGCATCATTAATTAAAGCATTTTCATCTAAAATGATTACTGATTCATTATTTTCACCAATCATCATAGTTTTAAGTACTTCTTTTGTATCTTTCGAAGAATAATCAATATGGAGTTCTTCTTCACTTAAGCAAGGATAATAATTAGCCACAACCGCGCGATATCCTTTTTCATCAATGCGTGTAAAGTCATATTCAATATAAAACATTGCTTCTTCTTCATTAATAATGCTAGTTAAAAATTTAACATAACGGAAATTTTTTGCTAATTCATTTTTACTCTTTTTAAAAAGAATAACATTATCAAATAATGATTCTAAAAATTTAAAATGTTTTTTACCTTGTTCATCTAAACTAATATCTAAATTACCTGGTAAATATAATGGACGGCAAATCCAGTCTTTCTTTTCTAATATCGCTTGATAGACTATTTGGTCATCATCAGAAAATAATCTATTAAAATTATCTAAATACTTGTTCATAGCCACTACTCTCCTTAAGTCATAACATAAGCATTATAGCACATTTTCTTACATTATTGCCCATTAATTGTAATTTAACTCACGCTTATTAATTTATTAAATAAACTAATATTAGCAAGGAGATGTTTTATGAAAGAGTTATTAAAATTTGATAACGTTAGTAAGTCTTTTTTTACTAAGGATGGCAAAACCGATGTTTTATCATCAATAAGTTTTTCCTTGTGTGAAAATCAAATTATCGCTATTATTGGACCATCAGGATGTGGTAAATCCACTATATTAAATATTGCTTCTAAATTAGAAGATATTACTAGTGGAAATTTAACTATTAACGCTAAGCTTGGTTATATGTTTCAACGCGATAATTTGTTTATGTGGCGTAATGTATTCGATAATATTAAGCTCGGTTTAGAAATAAATAAAAGTTTAACAAAAGAAAATATTACTTATATAGAAGATTTAATAAAAAAATATGGTTTAGAAGAATTTAAAAAGTATTATCCTAATGAATTATCAGGTGGTATGCGTCAACGTGTAGCCTTAATTAGAACTTTAGCTCTTAAACCAGATGTTTTATTACTTGATGAGCCATTTTCAGCTTTAGATTATCAAACAAGGTTATATGTTCTTGATGATGTATATCGTATCATTAAAGACGAACAAAAATCCGCTTTAATTGTCACTCATGATATATCAGAAGCGATAAGTGTTGCCGATGCTGTAATCATATTATCCAATCGCCCCTGTGTCATTAAAAAGATTGTCCCAATAAATATTGATATCAAAGACAAAACTCCTACTAAAACAAGAAAACACAAAGATTTTCAAAAATACTTTGATTTAATTTATAAGGAGTTAAATGATTATGAAAAAGATTAATTCTAGTGCACAATTTGTGGCTTATGAGCGTAAACATAGAATGTTAATACTTTTCTCACAGATTGCTTTAGCTCTTATTTTAATCGGTTTATGGGAAGTGTTAGCAAGATTAGGAGTTATTAATGTATTCTTAGTTTCTAAACCTAGTGATATATTTACTTTATTTATTAAATATGTAAAAAGTGGCGAACTATTTGGACACATTAAGATTAGTGTATTTGAAACTTTGCTCGGATTAGTATTTGGTACACTTTTAGGATTAATCATTGGTATTTTACTTTGGTGGAATGAATTAATTGCCAAAATATTAGATCCATTTTTAGTCGTATTAAACGCCTTACCAAAAACCGCTCTCGCGCCAATATTAATTATATGGGCAGGAACTGGTATTAAAGGTATCGTTTTAGTGGCCATATCATTATCAATTGTCGTGACTATTTTATCATCTTATAACTATTTTATAAGTGTTGATAAAGAACAAATCAAGATGATGAAAACTATGAATGCTAGCAAGTTTCAAATACTCACCAAATTAGTAATTCCTGCAAATATTGCAAATATTATTAACATTATCAAGATTAATATTGGTATGTCTTGGGTTGGAGTTATCGTTGGTGAATTCCTTGTTTCTCGAGAAGGTATTGGTTACTTAGTTGTTTATGGTGGCCAAGTATTTAAACTAGACTTAGTAATGATGGGTGTCTTTATATTAGGAATAATTGCTTTATTAATGTACTTAGTACTTAACTCAATAGAAAAATATTATCGTAATAAAAGATACGCTAGAAAGAAGAAAAACTAACCCATTTTCTTCTTTTTTCTTTTTATTAGTGGCATTTTTTAAAATCACTAATAAACTAAATTATGGAGATTAGATATGAAAAAAATTAAAACATTCTTATTAACTTTATTTATGGTACTTCCCTTATTTTTTATAAGTGGATGTAACGATAATGGCTTAACTAATATCACGATTGCGGAAGTTACTCATTCTTTATTTTATGCCCCACAATATGTGGCCATAAATAAAGGATACTTCAAAGATGAAGGATTAAACATTAAAGTCATTACTACGCCAGGCGCAGATAAGACTATGGCGGCTTTATTATCTAAAGAAGCTCAAATTGCTCTTATGGGACCAGAAGCTACAGTTTATGTATATAATGGCGGAGAAAAGAATTACGCAATTAACTTTGCCCAATTAACACAAAAAGATGGATCATTCTTATTAGGAAGAGAAAAAATTGATAACTTCTCTTATGATATGCTAAAAGGTAAAACACTAATTGGTGGAAGAAAAGGCGGAATGCCTGAAATGACACTAGAGTATGTCTTAAAAAATAAAGGATTAACCGTTACAAGAAACGGAGAAGACGCTACTGCGGATGTTAATATTCGTACTGATGTTAATTTCGATGTCATGGCGGGTGTATTTACCGCTGGACAATCAGATTATGTAACTTTATTTGAACCATCTGCATCGCAAGTTGAACGAAATGGCATTGGTCATATCGTTGCTTCAATTGGTGAAGAAAGCGGAGTTGTACCTTATACTTGTTATTCTTCACTTAAAAACTATTTTAGTGAAAACAAAGAAACCTTGGAAAAGTTTACTCGCGCAATTAAAAGAGGATTAGAGTTTGTTTATAATGCTTCTAGCGAAGAATTAATCAAAGCTTTAGCCCCTTCATTTATTTCTAGTGATGAAGTAGAAATTAAAAGTGTTATGAATAACTATTTAAAAATTAAAGCATGGCCTAATTCCTTAGAGTTAAATCAAGATAACTATAATCGATTAATTGATATCGTTACCCTTGCTGGTGAATTAGATAAACCTGCGCCATTTGAAAAGATTGTTGATAACTCACTTGTGTCTTAAGCACTACTCAGTAGTGCTTTTTCTTATTATAAACTAATTATTTACTGGTGCTTCTATTTCTTTAATAGCTTTTTTATAAACACTAATGAAATAAATAAATTCGGCAATACCAGTTATTGTCCAAGAGAATATATAGAGTAAATATAAAGATGGTATGGTTTTGAAATGCGCAAATATTGTATAAATCCAAATAATTCTAAATACACATGAGCCCATAATAACAATAATCGTTGGTACAATAGTTTTACCTAAACCACGTGATCCTGCGATAGAATTATCCATTAAAGCACCAAATCCATAAGAGAATCCCATAATCATTATTCTTTTCATACCTGCGTCAATTACTTCACTAGAATTAGTAAACAAAGATAAAAATTGTCTTCCAAATGCTAATAGCAATAATCCCATTGTAGCACCAATACCAAACGAATAAGTTAAACTAACCAGATAACTTTTCATCATACGATTCTTATTTTTAGCACCATAATTTTGAGCCATAAATGTAGAACATCCAATATAGAAAGCCGCCATAACGTCATAAATTAAAGCATCTGCGTTTGCCGCTGCTGAGTTTCCATCAACCATAATTTTTGGTAAACTATTTACACCTGATTGAATAAATAAGTTAGCGATTGCAAATATTGAGTTTTGAAATCCAGCTGGAATACCAAGTTTTAAAACTTGTAAACCAATACTTTTATTTAATTTTAAATGGGCAAAAGTTAATTTATATTCACCTTTAAAGCGCATTATCGAAACAACTATTAATAAGGCAGAAATATATTGAGAAATAATACTTGCTAAGGCTACACCCATAACATCAAGTTTACAAACAATTACAAAGAAAAGATTTAAGGCAACATTAATAATACCTGAGCAAAGTAAAAAGATTAATGGGCGACGTGTATTTCCCATCGCACTAAATACAGCATTACCATAATTAAAAATTGCTAAAGCAGGCATACCTAACATATATATTCTTAAATAGTTTGTAGCGCCTTCAAAGAAAACTTCTTGTGTTCCTAAAATACTTAAAAACCACGGAATAGTAAGTTCAGCGATAAATGTTAATATTAATCCCATAATGATACTTAATACAAAAGATACGTGGATTGTGTCATGAATGCTTTGTTGATTTTTTTGTCCAATAAATTTAGCAAGTAAAGCATTAACTCCGTTACCTAAACCAATTAAAAAACCAGTGAATAAAGTAACTAATGTTGTGGTAGATCCTACAGATCCTAAAGAGTTTGGTCCTCCAAATTTACCAACAACAGCAATATCGGACATATTAAATAAAATTTGTAATACGTTCGTAGCCACTAGTGGTAAAGAAAATAATAATATTTGTTTCCATAAAGAACCTTTTTCAAAATTTTCACTACTGCTTGTCTTCATAACTTAATCCTTTCACACAAGCAATGTTTTATCACTTTTTGCATATAATTTCAACAATAAAACGCTTTAAATCCATAAAAAAATGATGAGAACAATTACTCACCATTTATTATGTTTATTTTAACGCTTAGCAAACAATCTCATCGAACCATTTTTTGCCTTCTTTGTTTAATACTTGAATCATAATTAAAATAAATAAAATGATTAAAAGCAAAGAAACAATAATCGCTATTAATGCATTAGCGACTAAATAGAAAGTAATAAATATACCAATTAAAACTAAAGCAATTAACATTTCAGAAAAAGTATAAATCATTATTGAAGCGGAATTCTTTATTTCGTTAAAAGAAGACCAATGTAATCGCGGATGTTTTAAATTAACTACTAAGCCGAATAAACCTAACGCAAATATGTATAGCTGCGGATAAATAATTAAATTAATAATATCTAATACATTCATTGGTATAACAAATATAATTATTAAACTACTTATAAGCGCAAATACGCCATTAAATATTTGATTTTCAATTAATTTAGCCATGTAATAATCTTTTTTTCTTATTGGCAAAGTTTTAATAAGCCAGAAGCTATCTTTTTCTAACGATATCGCCATAGTGGTTATTGCCATCATGGCACAAAAGAAACAAATTATCATTGGTGACGCTCCTTTTATCATATCCACAATTAATTCTGCTTCTGGAGGAACAGTTATATTATTAAAGTTAATTACCACAAATGTAGTCATAATTACTCCAACAAGACCACCAGAAAAAGAATTTAATAAAATCAAAGGTACTGAAAATAATAGTTTAAGATCTTTAGAAATTATCGAAGAAATAACTGATTTAGATTTAACTTCTTTACGATTATATTTACTTCTTGAAAAACTACGATTAAGCATTGCATAAAATGCTTCATAAAACTTAGCATATAAGAAGATAACAATAATTGCGCTAATAAGGGAAATACCAACAAGTAATAAGAAATAAAGCCATTCATTATTAATAAAACCACGATATATCCAATCAAATAAGAAAAAACCACGCATTTTTTCAATTGCTTCTAAAAATATCGCAGGATCTTCATCTCCTGATCCATTCATATTTAAAGAGAATGATAAGACAATAATTCCTACAAATAATCCTATATATAATATTGTAGAAATAATTTTAGCCACTTTAAAACGATTAACTAAAAACGAGATTAAAAATCCAATAACACTAGATACTAATACACCAATTAAAGGAATTATAAGTAACAAAATTAATCCAAAGAATAAAAATGATATATGTGAAATAGAATACATCACTAATGTTGGTAAAAATAAAATAACCGAATATACCAATTCTTGTAAATAAAACATTAATAATTTCGCGCTTATAATCGTTTTCTTACTTATTGGTAAAGGAGTTAATATATTATGGTCTTTATTAGAAAATAGAACCATTTGCGCTCTAAAGATTGTTGTAAATACAACAAATACTAAAGCTACACTCGCAAATAATAATGGAAGATATTGTTGACCGTTAACTTCTTTTAAGATAACATCCATACCTAAAGTATAAAATATCGATAATCCAAAAAATAAAACTCCTAGAATTATTAAAGTTATATATGGTTTACGATTGTTTTTCTTTGAAAAAGAAGAAAACAACTCACTAAATAAAACTTTAAATACTACACTAAAATTATTCATGGTTAGTCAACTCCAAGAATAATTGTTCTAGTGATTCATCTTTATTCATTGATTCAAGATTTCCATCATAAACAATTTTACCATTATTAATAATAGCAACATGTTCACATAATTTTTCCACTACTTCTAAAACGTGGGAGGAAAAGAAAATAATATTTCCTTCACTAACAAATTCTTGCATAATTGTTTTTAAAGTATGAGAGGCAATTGGATCTAAACCCACAAATGGCTCATCCATTACTAACAAATGTGGATGATGAATTAAAGAAGCTATGACCGCTAATTTTTGCTTCATACCATGTGAATAAGAAGAAATTAAATCATTAAGATTATCTTTAATACCAAATCTTGTGGCGTAACTTTCTATTTCTTCAACTCTTTTGTTTTTATCAACACCAAAAACATCGCAAATAAAATTTAAATATTTAATACCAGATAAATGTTCATATAAATCTGGATTATCAGGAATATAAGCTAAAGCTTTCTTAAATTCCATCTCGTTATCTTTCATAGTCATATTATTAAAAATAATTTCACCACTATCAAAATCATTTAAACCAACAATTGATTTAATTAAAGTTGATTTGCCAGCACCATTTGGTCCAATAAAGCCAAATATTTCGCCATCATTAATAACTAAGTTAATATTATCATTCGCAACTTTGTTATTATATTTTTTTGTTACATTTTTTATTTCGAGCATCTTATTCACCTCAAAGATTATTAAACACTTTTAACATAGTTAAGTAAAGTAAAATTAAGTCGAATTTATAAAAAAATAGAGATAATCTAATATGACTACCTCTATTATTTATAAAGTTTAAGCAAATTTATTAATATTTACTATTAACGCGCATTGCATTTAATATTGCAAGTACCGCAACACCAACATCGCCAAATACCGCAATCCACATATTAGTAATACCAAATGCTGATAAAATTAAGATTATAATTTTAACTCCTAAAGCAAAGATGATATTTTCATAAACAATGCGCATTGTTTTTTTAGCAACTTTCTTAGCTTCAACAATGCCATTAAGATTATCATCCATTAAGACAATATCACTTGCTTCAATTGCGGCATCAGAACCAACGCCACCCATAGCAATACCAATATCAGCACGCATTAATGATGGAGCGTCGTTAATACCATCACCAACGAAGCAAAGAACTTCTTTTTCTTTTTTATCTTTCATAAGTCCTTCAATAGTTTCTACTTTGTTTTGTGGCAACAAGTTTGCTTTGTAATTTGTTAATGATAATTTATTTGCCACATTTTTAGCAATGTTTTCATTATCACCTGTTAACATAACAGTTTTCATACCCATCTTGTTTAATTCTGGTAATACCGCTATTGCATCTTCTTTAATTTCATCATTAATTAATATTGAACCAACAAATTCATTATTATGCGCTACATAAAGAATAGTGCCTACTTCATTTAATTCTTCGTATTTAATATTAGCGTTCTTCATTAATTTATAATTACCCACTAATATAACGTCGTCTCCATTAACGGCTTTAATACCTTCACCAGCAACATTTGTTAAAACATATTTATTAGCAATTTCAGGAACTTTTACTAATTCTTTAATTGATAAAGCAATTGGGTGCGAAGAATCTTTTTCCGCAATCGCCGCTAAATTAAGTATTTCTTCTTTTTTATTGTCTGGGAATACTTTACTAATTTTGAAATTACCTTTAGTCAATGTACCAGTTTTATCGAATACAAATATTGAAGCATTATTAAATTGTTCTAAATAGTTTGATCCTTTAACAAGTACACCTTTTTTTGATGTAGCCCCTAATCCAGCAAAGAAAGATAATGGAATTGAAATAACTAAGGCACATGGACAAGATACAACTAAGAAACTAAGTCCACGGTAAATCCAAGTTGACCATTCACCCGTAATAATACCAGGGATTACCATTAATAAAACCGCTAAACCAACAACGATTGGTGTATAATATTGCGCGAATTTAGTAATAAAGTTTTCAGTTTTGGATTTTTGACTTGAAGCATTTTCTACTAATTCAAGAATCTTACTTACTGTTGAATCATAGAATGCTTTTGTTACTTTGACTTCAATCGTGGAAGTTAAGTTAATAACACCACTTATGATTTCTTCATTTTCTTCAACATCTCTTGGTAATGATTCACCTGTTAATGATTTAGTATCAAGAGAAGTTTTACCTTTAACGATTATTCCATCAAGTGGTACTTTTTCTCCTGGATTAACAACAATAATATCGCCAACTTTAACTTCTTCTGGTCCAACAGTAACTACTTCGTTACCTCTTTTCACATTAGCGTAATCTGGTCTAATATCCATTAAACTTGTAATAGATTTACGTGACTTATTAACCGCATAGCTTTGGAAGAATTCACCAACTTGATAAAAGAGTAAAACAGCACATCCTTCATCAAATCCTTCAATTTCTTGACCAGTACAGCCACGATAAATTGCTAAGCCAAATGCTCCAAATGTAGCCACAACCATCAAGAAGTTTTCATCAAGCATTTCACCGTGAATAATATTTCTAAATGCTTTAAATACAACATCATATCCAATAAGAATATAGATAGCTAAATAAAGCGCAAATGGAAATAACCAACTAAATGGTGCACTAAATATTGAAGATAATGTAAATATTTTATCTAAAGTAAAAACAATAGCAAACAAAGATAAAGCGACAATAATACGTGTTAATGTTTTCTTTTGTTTTTTAGACATATTAACACCTACTTTTTAATTGAGCAATCAGGTTCAACTCTAGCAATTGTTTTAACTACTTTCTTCATAACGTTATCAAATTCACTATCATCAATATCGATAGTAAGTTTTTGCATCATGAAGCTAACATTAACATAGTTAACACCAGGAATAATAGCGATTTCCCTTTCAATTTTTGCTGCACAGTTTGCGCAATCCAAATCTTCTAATTCAAATACTTTTCTCATAATAGTTTCTCCCTTCAACATTTGAACAAATTTTCAAATGACTTTGTTTTTAAAAACAGGTCTAGCCTGTTATTAATCTTCATTAATATGTGATAAACCACATTCGAATATCTTAGCAACATGATCATCATCTAATGAATACATGACTTCTTTTCCCATCTTAGTGGCTTTCACAAGTTTGGCAGTTCTTAAGACGCGTAATTGATGCGATACCGCGGACACTGTCATATTTAGAATTTCTGCAATATCACAAACACATAAATCACGAACTTCTAAACAACTCATAATTCTTGCTCTTGTTGCATCACCAAACACTTTAAACAAATCAGATAATGCTTCTACTTGTTTATCAACTGGCAAATGTTCACGAACATTATTAACAAGTTCTTCATGGTTCTTAAGCGCTTGCTTATTAGATTCATCGTTCATAATATCGCCTCCATTTATTTGAACAATCATTCAATCGTTCAACTAACTATATTATATTCATAACAAATTTTTTGTCAACTATTTATAAGAATATTTTTTGTTATAGTTAATAAAAAGACTATGAATCAAATCATAGTCTAATTAATTTATTATCAAAAATAGTTTTTTTAACTGCATTTTATAAAATCGCAGGGTTTGATTGCATCAATTTTACTTTTAGTATAATCTTTACAGTTTCTAGTAACTATATAATCCGCTTTAATTCTATAAGCTTGTACACTTTGAATAGCATCTTCGTAGTCATTAAATTCAAGAATGCTCGCTTGCTTTAGATCATCAAATTTTAAATCAATAACTTCGAAAATTAATGATAGTTTTTCAAGAATGTCTACAATTTTTTTTGCGTTTAATTCTTTGCGCATAATATACACGATATTAGGTATCGATAATGCAGAAATATATCCTTTTACTTTTTTTACTTCACAAAGTTTAAATATCTTAACTGAGTCATCAACAAATTCTTTTCTGTTGCATAAAACATCGAGAATTATATTTGTATCAATCAATATTTTCATATTTTTTCATTTTCTCCGCTTTTATGTTTTCCATATTATAATTATTTTTAAGTACCCCAATCAAAGAATCAGTAAGAAAAGATACACTCTTTTCATGTGATATTAATCTTGCAACCTCTTTTCCATTTCTCAAAACAACAACTTCATTACCAGTTTGAACGTATTGTAAATATTTTCCAAAATTATTCTGTAATTCTGTGGCCGACACTGTAATCATATTATCACTCCTTTGTTATCTAATATTAGTATATCCAATTTTAGCTAATTTGTCGACAAATCATAAAAAATTTTATTATTTTAATTTTTATATGTTAATAAAAAGACTATGAATCAAATCATAGCCTAATTAAATTTACTCTAATCCCACTCTTTTATAGATATACGGAACATTCTTTAAGAAATCAGTATTATTAAAGATGTTTTCAATATCTT
>CALBGF010000183.1 GCA_937893635.1 uncultured Mollicutes bacterium
CAGATTATTCAAAATTCACTTATGTTCCATATACAGAAGCATATCGTAAATATTTACAATTTATGAATACTTTATGGAAAGAAGGTTTAATGGACAAAGATACATTCTCTAATAAAACTGATAATCAATTAGCACAAAAAGGTCAAGATAATCGTCTTGGTTGCTTTGTAGGTGCTGCGGCATATTTAATTGTTGGCTATGGTTTAGAAAAGGATTATACAACATTTGGTCCATTAACTTCATCTTTTTATAAAGGTACACCATTACAAGTGAACTTTGGTTACTTTAAACCAGATGGAGCATGTATTCCACAAAATACAAAATATGTTCGTGAAGTAGCGCGCTTAGTAGACATTATGTATAGCGACTTAGGAACTCAACTTATTTCTTATGGCGTTGAAGGCGAAAACTGGACTTGGGATAATGATGAACATACATCTTGGACATTCAATGTTCCTAGTGATTGGGCTGGTAACCAAGAACAATATCGTGCTACGATTACTCCAAATGTTAATAGTGCTTCTGCTTTATATTGGTCAAAAGATTTCGTAGAAAAAATGAATGATGATATCATTCGTGAATTAAATAAAATGTCACAAATTTATGTTCCGTATTTAAAACGACCGGAACCAGCAGAGATAAAGATGACAGGTGATGAATATGCGGAAATAACTACTATCCTCAACTTGAATATCTCGAATCTTGTTATATTCGTAATACTGATGGAGTAGATCCTTTTAATGAAGAAAGTTATAACAAATTTATTAGTACTATAAAAGGATATAAAGCTGATAAGTTAATTGGCTATTATAATGCTGCTTTAGCACGTTATAAAGCTAGTAAATAGGAGTAATAAAAAATGGAAAAAATCAACAAGAAAATTATGTTGTTATTGATGCCTTTATTATTATTTGGTTGCAATAATACAAACACTAGTGATTCAACTAGTAAAGACAATCCTTCTTCTAATTCTCCAATATCATCTAAACCGTCAGTTAGTGATTCAACAAGTACCGTAATTCCTCCATCTACTTCAATTGATGATGGTGAAAAAATGGATACTAAAGACATCTTAAATAATCTAAGCGTTAGCCCGTTTTCTAACAAGATGAAAGCAAAAGAAAATTTAGGCTTATCCAATATAAGTGAAGTGGGAATTGATAAAAATCGTTTTGAAAATGAAGTGCTTTATGAAGTACCTACGGAAGGAACTATATATAATGCTGAAGACATCGGAATAACACCAGATGCTTTAAATAATTCTGGAACATTGTCACTATTCTTAAACAGTATAAAAGATAAAGAAGGTAATAAAATTATTAAGTTTAAGAAAAATACTACATATCCTTTCTCTGCAAAGGTAGACGCTACAAGCATTGAAAATCTTTATTTAGTAGGAGACGAAGGTACCACACTCTTATATTCTGGTTGGGGAACGTATTTCGAAGCAAAAGCTTCTAAAAATATTCATATAAATAACATTAATTTTGATATGAAATATTCTCCAGCTATTGCTGGAAAAATTAAAAGTTTTGAAGAAAAAAGCGGCGAAACGGTTGTTAAATTAAGTATTTCAAAAGAATTTGATTTAACACAAGCTATTTATAATAACTGGCAAGGTAAATATGGATCATATATGGAATGCTATTACGATGAAAATGCTAAAGCTTATGTTCCTGATACTAATGCAAACCTTGTTTATAATACTCCAACATCTGCATCAGATAATCGCTACAAAGGTATCTTGGGATTAGACTACGATGAAACAAATCGTGAGTTATCGGTACGTGTTAATCAAAATTTTGTTTGGTCCTCTTATAAAACACCAGTTGTAGGAACAATGGTTTCATTAGCATATACAATGTATGACAATTTCGGCTTTTATTTTCAAGATTGTGATAATGTCTATTTAGAACATGTGAATGTTTATGTAGCAGGTGGAATGGGATTAAGAGCAGATCGTGGTAAAAATTTATATTTAAATCATGTTAATTATGCACCTAAACCAGGATCAGAAAGAATCATGACATGTACTGCAGATATTATTCATACAATTGGAGTGGAAAATGATTTAATAATTACTAATTCTACTTTATCAGGAAGTCATGACGATGCTTTAAATATTAAATCTTTCTATTTAAAAGTATCAAGTGTTGATGCAAGCGCAAGAGAAATTGTGGCTTCTCAAACACAAAATGAATGTACAATTAATAACTATGAAGTTGGTGATAAAATTGTGATTTATGACACCAACAATATGGAAGAAATAGATACATTCACAATCACTGATATTATTAAAGCTGGTACAACATTTACAATTACAGTTGATAAAAGACCTTCTAAGAAAATTGTTGAAGGACTTTGTATTGGTAATGATACCAAAGCCACTAGAATGAAACTCAATAATTGTTTAATTCAAAATAAAAGAAATAGAGGAATATTGTTACAAACTAGGTATTCAGAAATTACTAATTGTACTTTTAGAAATGTAGTAATGGGCGCTATTCAAGTCTTAGCGGTTAATGATTCCTTTAAAGAAGCAATTGTTCCAGGTGATATTAAGATTGAAAATAATAAATTCTTAACTAATCGTGGTGGCGATTTAAGTGTATTTGCTTATGGTAACTCTACCTCTAATTGTGTTACTGGAACTATTAAAAATGTGGATATTAAAAATAATTATTTCTTCAATGGATCTGGAACACCTTTATGGTTACTTGCCAATGGTAATACCAACGTAATAAATAATTTATTCTATTATTCAAAAAGAACAACAGCGTTAATAATGAATATTCGTACATCTAATGATATAACTATTCAAAATAACGTCTTCTATACAAGTTTAAATATTTCAACAATAGAAATTTCTAATGATTGTACAAATGTAACTAACAAAGATAACGAATTGAAAGGAGCATAATCATGAAAAAAGTTTCAAAAATAATTCCAGTGTTGTTAGCCACTATTATGGCTGTTGGTGTTACGGCTTGTGATAATAATCATTCATCTAACTCATCTAATCAAACATCGAGTGTAGTTAGTGTTGAAAGTGTTAAATTAACAAGTGAAGCAACAACGTTACGAGTTAATAAAACACTTCAATTAATAGCTACTATATCACCAAGTAACGCCACAAATCAAAATGTTGTTTATTCAACTAATAATGATAATGTTGAAGTGTCGTCTACAGGTTTAGTAACTGCTAAAAAAGTTGGTACATCAATTGTAACTGTGAAAACTGTTGATGGTAATAAGTCGGATTCAATTACGCTTCAAATTCTTGAAGAAAATCCTTATGCTGATTTAGATATAACAGCCTATACTGATACTTTAGCGGAATCTCCTTATACAGTTAAAGGAATTGAAGGCAAAAGTAAATTTGGTTTATCTGATGGATCTAATGTTGGTGTTATTAAAAGTGATATTGTAGAAAAGTATGCTTCTATTAGTGATAGTGAAGTTGGGACTGATGGCATCATAAATGTGGATAACAT
>CALBGF010000184.1 GCA_937893635.1 uncultured Mollicutes bacterium
TTTTGGTTAAAAAAGTATGAACACAAGCCGATAAATTGTTGAAAAATATTCTATTTTTCGCTATTTGTTGACACTAGTTTTTCAAAGTGTTAATCTAGTGTTAGTGTTTAGGTAATATTATACCGAAATTGGATTGTTGTTGGAGTATTTAACGTATGGAAGAAAAAGGAAAAAATAAGAAAGAACTAATCGTATTGATAAAATATTTAGTTCAACATAATAAGTCTCATAGTAAGGAACTATTAGATTTAGCAAGTGATTTAAAAAGCATTAATTTAGAATCTTATAACAAGGTAATTGAATCAATTAAAAGTTATGAAGATGGAAACCAAAAATTATTAGATGCTTTAAATCTTTTAGAAAAGGAATAATGGTTATGTGCTTATCAACAATATATAAAGATGAAATAAATAAAGAAAATATAATCATGAAAAACGTTATGAATATTGAAGTCATTAAAGATGAAGTTGTTTTAACTGATTTAATGGAAAAAAAGTTACGTTTTAAAGGGACATTAACTAAAGCAAATTTAGTGGATGGATATGTCATTGTACATATGGATGGTAACGCTCATGAGTAAGAAACCAGTTATTATTGCTTTTTGTGGTAAAGGCGGGGTAGGAAAAACTTCAATATCAGCTTTATCTATTCGTTTACTTCATGAAAGATATCCAGATAAAAAAATATTAGCAATCGATGCCGATCCTGCAATTGGCTTATCAACGGCATTAGGAGTTAATTCTTCTTCAACTGTTGATGATATAAGAAAATTATTTATTCAACATGCAAGTGATGGCGATTCTAAAGCCGCACTGCAAATATTAAGTGAAGCAAAATTCCAACTATTTGATGCTTTAGTGGAAATAGATAATATTTCTTTCCTTGCTATTGGAAGACCAGAAGCAAGTGGATGTTATTGCAAAGTTAATGCTTATTTAAAAGAAGTCATTGGATTAATTGCTTCAAACTTTGATTATGTGGTTATTGATGGCGAAGCAGGTATTGAACAAGTTAACCGACGAGTCATGGAAAAAGTAACGCACCTAATCTTAGTGTCAGATGCTTCAAAAAAAGGTATTGAAGTTGATAAAACAATTAAAAAAGTTGCTAACGAACTTGTGATGTATGAAAAAGATGGTTTAATTCTTAACCGTGTTAATGAACAAGTAGATGTTACAAAATTAGATTTATCGGGATTAAACTTATTAAGTGTTATCCCTGATGATAAAAACATGATGATGAGTGATGTAGAAGGTAAATCAATATTTGATTTAGATGAAAACACAAGTATTGTAAAGAATACAAAAGTGGCACTAGAAAAATTAGGTATTTTATAGTAACTAGGAGGATTTATGAAAGACTTAAAACATTTATATTATTTTGAAAAATTATTAGATGACGCTAATAACGAATTAGTTAGACAAGCAAAAGAAGAAGGCAAAAAGTGTGTTGGTAGCGTTTGTTACCAAGTTCCAGAAGTTTTACTTAATTTAGATGGTATTTTCTCTTCTAGATTACGTGCACCAAGAACTGGCTCTTTAGAAATGGGTACTTATTACATGACATCTTTCTTATGTGAATATACTCGTGCCTTATTAGAAAGAGCAATTGAAGGTGGTTATCAATTCTTAGATTGTTTACTTGCACCAGATGGTTGTACAATGATTAACCGTTGTGTAGAAAATATGGAATTATTAAAAACTATGCCGAAAGAAGACTTTTTCTTTGAGTACTTAGAAGTACCAATGAAAGCTGATGAAAATGGTCTTTCTTTATATGTCTCTGAATGCCGTAAGAAAATACTTAATTCTTTACATGAACATTTTGGTACTGATGTAAGTGATGAAGCACTAAGAAAAGCTGTTAAAGAATATAACAAACTTTGCCGCTTAATTACTGAAATTGGTGAATTTAGAAAAGAAGATAACCCACGTATCACAGGTTATGAATTTCATATTATTACTATGGCCACTTATGTTTGCCCACATTATTTATTAATTGATAAATTAGAAGAGACATTAGAAGAACTTAAAACTCGTGTTCCAGATGAAAAGAAAAAATATCGTGCAAGAGTAGTAGTGGTTGGTTCAGAAGTTGATGATGTCGATATGATTAAGCTTATTGAAGAATCAGGTGCTCTTGTAGTTGCGGATCGTTTCTGCTTTGGTTCACTTCCTGGACGTCAAGAAATTGTGCTTAATGACAAAGATGATGTCTTAACACAAATTTGTTCACAATACATGTATGCTTGTATGTGTCCTCGTCATATGAACATGGATAAATTCAAAAGAAGAAAAGAATATGTTAATGAATTAGCTAAAACTTATAAAGCGGATGGTATAATTTACGAACAAATGAAATTCTGTGATCCATGGGCTTATGAAAGAATGACTGGTACCCATGCTTTAAGAGATGAATATAATTATCCTGTTTTATCTATTGACCGTCCTTACGCTGTCGGTAATTCTGGTCAAATTAGAACAAGAGTTCAAGCGTTTGTAGAAAGTATTGAAATTAAAAAGATTCAAAAGGAAGGAAATAAATAATGGGAAAGAAAGTTGGTAGCGAACCATTAGGAAAGTTCTATAATGGTAAAAGAGTAAGATCAAGAAGAGAATGGCGTGGTTTGTTTGACACTTTATATGATTTCAAGTGTTGGTTAAAAATCATGCTTATGCTAGGTAAATTTATTGTTAAACCTGCAAACTTAAAAGGATTTTTCCGTTATCGTTGGATGCTTAACTATTTAGCAGTTCCAATGATGATTGATAAACATACAGTTGGTTTAAGAGGTGAGCATTTACGTATTGCTCATACTGAGTATGACTTAGTAGCAAAAGACGTTGCCGCTCTTCTTAATACCGCATTCCACGCTGATAGAAACTGTGGAAATAATAAAAAATTATCTAAGAAGATTGTTGTCCTTGATGAAAATGAAATGTTCTGTATTATGTGTGGATTCCCAAATTTAAAGGCAGTTAGCTGGGAAACCGCCGCAGTATATGTTTCAGTGTTACTTAATGGCGGAGCAGTTACACATTATCTTGATGTCGTACAAGAAATGGGTATGCCAGGTGATGTATGTCCAATGCCTGCTGCTGAAGCTGGTGTTGCTATTGATGATGATATGCCAATATTTGGTGCATGTGCCGTTCAATGTAATACAACTTGTGATGGTTCATTAATGGGTAATGGTATTATGGCTAAAAAATACGAAGAGTATGGTATTCCTACTTTCCAAATTGCCGCGCCACTTCGTCATACTGAAGAAGGCGTTCAAGAATATGCTGCCCAAGAAATTCGTAACGCTATTAAGTTTATTGAAAAACATACTGGTGAAAAATGGGACTGGAATCATTATTTCAAATGTGCAAAAAGATTTAATGAAGAAACAAGAAATAGAGTGGGTTGGATGGAAATGTCAAGAACTATGTATCCACAAGTCATTGGCGCTAACTTAGCTTTATATTCTGAAACAACTTATATGGCTGTTGCGGGCCGTGTTGATGCTTTCGTTAAAGCAGATCAAAAGATTACAAAACTTGCCCAAAAGGCATTTGCGCGTAAAGCTAAAATAGTTAAAGAATATCGTCATAGAGCCATTATTTGGGGCGTTCAATCGCAATTCTATACTGATTTCTTACCTTGGCTTCAAAACTGTTGGGGAATTCTTCCTTTAGTGGATATGCTATCATTAGTATATTTCAATCAAATTTCGGAAGATGATCCAAAACAAGCAATTTATGATATTGCTAAATTATATCAAGAAATGATTATGAGAAATAGAACTCATGGTGGTTATGAAGTATTACTTGATGATTTATGGAGATTCTGTGATTACTATAAAGCCGATATGGTTATTTTATGGGAACACATTTCTTGTAAAGCTTTAGATGGTATGCATGGATTGTTTGAGCAACGCGCTCGTGAACATGGTATTAGATTAATTTGGGTTAACCATGACCTAATGGATCCACGTGTTATATCACGTCAAAGTATTCGTGATGATGTTAACCGTTATATGCGTTCGATAATGCGCGAAGAACCAATTGATCCAAGCTTAGAAATATTAGATGATGCAAAATCATGGTAGGAGGAAATTATAATGAAATTTTTTGGTGGTTGTGATTCAGGTAGTACTTACACAAAGTGTGTAATTATTGATGAAAATGGTAAAATGGTAGCAAATGTTACCTTAAGAAGTAGAATTAATTCCGTATTAAGTGCAGAAGATGCTTTAAATCAAGCAGTAGCCCAAGTTCCAGAACTTAAGTCTCCAAAAGACTTAACTTACTTAGTTGGTACAGGCTATGGAAGAAATAAAGTCCCATTTGCCGATGAAAATATTTCTGAAATTTCTTGTCACGCAATGGGCGTACATGTTGCTAATCCAGATGTTAAGGCTATTATTGATATTGGTGGACAAGACGTTAAAGGTATTGCTGTTGATAAAGATGGTACTGTTCTTAACTTTGCAATGAATGATAAATGTGCAGCGGGTACAGGAAGATTCTTTGAAGCAATGGCAAGAGCGTTTGAAATGGATTTAGATCAATTCTCAAAATTATCTTTAAAAGCTAAAAATATTATTCCTATTACCGCTCAATGCACAGTATTTGCGGAAAGTGAAGTTATCTCTCTTGTTGGTGAAGGAAAACCAATGGATGAAATTGCTGCTGGTATTGAATTCTCTGTTGCTAAACGTTGTTTCGTAATGGCGAAAAAAGCTGGTGCAGTTGATAACATTACTTTAACAGGTGGATGTGCTAAAAATGATGGCTTAAAAGAAGCAATCGAAAAAGTATTACACTTAAAAGTCGTTTCTTTACCAATTGATCCTCAACTTATGGGTGCTTTGGGTGCCGCTGAGTTTGCTAGACAAAAAGGTTTAGCAAAAGGAGAATAGTATGATTATCGGAACAGCTTTAATTGTACTATGTTGGACAGTTTTTAAGGCTTTAGGTATGCATCTTGCTTTAAGCATTATTTTAACTGTTGTTGGTGCATTTTTAATCTTATTTGGCTTATTATTTGTTGTTTATTTCTTTAATTTAGATATGAAATTTATGGCATTTTTAGAATCAAAATTTGTCAAAATTTATGATAAAAGAAAGAGAAATCGTAAAATTTAATTATGTTTATTTATGATGAAATCATTAAGGAAATAAATAAATTAAATACCAATTATTCTTTTAATGATTTAAAAGTAGATGTAAATAAAGAATTTAAAGAAAATCCTAACCAAATCATTTTTAAAAATGATAAATCCTTTGAACTTGGTGGAGGTACTTTACACGGATTAAATATTTCTTTATTGACTGATGAAAACATTGAAAAAGATGAAGTAATTCTTATTGGCGAAGATTTATCTAGTTTAAAAAAAGATAAGAATTATGCTCGTATTACTATTGCAAGTATTGATAATGAGCGTATTGGTAAAAACAATACCTTATATCAAAACATTCGTAAATTTGATTATGTTAAATATCATTTTAATCTTGATGGAGTAATGGTAAGAGAATCAACTTTTAATCAAAAAGAAAGTATTTTAGTTTCTAAAAATGCTTTAAAAAAAGATAAAATTGATTTTTCTACTTTAGGAAGTTACTTCATTAAAAATTATAAAGCATTACCATTTATCAAAAATGTTAAAGTGATTTTTATTAATAATGATAGTTACGATTATGCTAGCCTTGCTAAATTAATTCAAAAAGAAGAGAACATTACCAAAGCTTTAGATCATTTAATGAATAAAGTTAAAATGGATTGTCATTCTTGTTCATTACAAGTTATATGTAATGAAGTTGAAAAGAAAGTAAAAGAAGACTTTAAATAAAATGAAAAACCATCGTTGAAAAAATTGACGATGGTTTTTGTGTGTCTATCTGTTATTTTGAGAATTAAATACACAATCAAAGACTTCTTTAGTCCAATCATGGGGATGACAAAAGAAGAATGTTTCATGATTCATATTTTGTTCTCTAATATCTGGATTTTTAAAATGTTTTAGATATCTTTTACGATACTTTTTCCCCATTCCTAAAGCATAGAATACGTGAATTGTTGTTCCTTCTTTTTCAATGCCTTTATCAATTTTAGTTACTAAATCAGAAACATATTGATTATAGACACTTTTTTTAGTAACAACATTTTTAATACTTGGAAGCATAAAAGATTTTAAAAAACTTAGTGTTTGTTCATATCTTACTGGTTCTTCAACTTTCATTTTTTCTAATTTTTTAGTCATAAAATTAGGAAGTTTACCAGTACTTATCATCTTATACATTATAGGCGCCATAATTTTTCCTTTTATAGCGGCAGTAAGTTTATTACTAGAATCCATATCACTACTTCCTAAAATGATATGATCAACATTAATATTGCCTCTTTGTACTAAATAAGAAGCAAAAGATCCACCTAAAGAGCAACCATAAATACAAGAGATATGATTATTAAAATTATCTTTGATGTATTTTTCAATTTTAATTGTTTCATCTGTCATACTTATATATTCCGATTTTTCATTTTCATCAAATCCATCAAAAGATACAACGACGGTATAGAATTTTTCTTGTAATCCAGGAAGAACTTGATCAAATAAACTATAATGACAGCAAGTACCAGGAATAAGCATAATTACTGGAAGATTTTTATTTCCAGATTCATAAAATTTCATAGTTAGCCACCTCTAACCGGTATTATA
>CALBGF010000185.1 GCA_937893635.1 uncultured Mollicutes bacterium
ATAAATTGATTACTTCTTTTCCGCTCATGCCTTTACTATTTTTGTATTCTTCAATGCAAAATATAACAAATGGCAATTCTTTACTCATAATCTATAACTCCACAGGGAAAATGAGTTCATTCGTCTCTTTTTCATGTTTCCACATCATATAAAGAGTTAGTGCACTATAGTGCCACATTTTTGTATCTTCAATTGCTAATAAATCATAAACCTTAGATTGATAAAATTCGTTAAGAGCGGTTATTTCATCTAATTTATCTTTTTCTACTATTAATGATACTATTTGCGGTATTAGCACAATGCTTAATATAGTATTAAACTTTTCATCCATAGTTATGCCTCACTTTAACTACATTATAAATAAAATAAAGCACCTAATCAATTACTGACTAAGTGCATCTAATTTATTTTTTAAACATTTTCTTGAATTTATCAAAGATACTCTCGTTTTTACCATCAAGTTCTTTAAACTTTTCAAGTAAAGCTTTTTGTTCTTTATTAATTGAAGTAGGTGTAACAACTTTAATATGAATGAATTGATCACCATATAAGCCTGTACGATAGTTTTTCACACCTTTACCACGAATCTTTAAGATTTGTCCAGGTTGTGTACCAGCAGGAACTTTAACATCAACTTCACCATATACCGTTGGAACAGTGATAGTAACACCAAGTGTAGCATCAACCATTGAAATAGGAACTTCAATATGGATGTTATCGCCATCTCTTTGGAAGTTAGAATGTTCTTTAATAGTAACTTCAATAATTAAGTCACCATTAGAGCCACCATTAACCCCTCTTTCGCCTTTACCAGCGACACGGATTTGTTGACCTTCGTTAATACCAGCAGGTATTTTAATTTCGACATTAGTGTGTTTATGAATATAGCCTTCGCCGCCACATTTATCACATTTATTTTTAATAATCTTACCAGTACCACCACAATCAGGACATACAGATTGTGATTCAAATGTACCAAATGGTGTTTGTTGTCTAGTTCTTACTGTTCCTGTACCACCACATTTAGAACATGTTTGAATGTCACTTGCAGATTTTGCACCTGTTCCATTACATGCATCACATTGTTCATCAATGTCAAGTGGAATAGATATAGTTGTACCATTAATCGCATCCATAAAGTTAATACGAACACGCATAAAGGTATCATTACCACGCATTGGTCCATTTGCGCTTCTTCTTGAACGGCTTCTTCCACCGCCAAAGAAAGAGCCAAATATATCGCCTAAATCAACATCTTGGAAGCCACCAAAGCCTTGAGAGAATCCATTAAAGCCACCTTGACCACTAGCGGCATTTTGATCAAATGCTGCATGACCAAATTGATCATATGTTGCACGTTTATTGTCATCAGATAAGACGTCATAAGCTTCTTGTACTTCTTTAAATTTTTCTTCTGCACCTGGTTCTTTATTTAAGTCCGGGTGATATTTTTTAGCTAACTTACGGTACGCACTTTTAATTTCATCTTTAGAAGCTGTTTTGCTTACGCCTAATACTTCATAATAATCTCTTTTTGTAGCCATTGTTAACTCCCTCCTTTAATCGATATAATGGGGCAAGAACACTTGCCCCAAAATAAGGTTAACTATTTCTTTTCAGTGAAATCAGCATCGATTACATCATCGTCTGATTTTTTATTTGAATCTTCGTTATTTGAAGATGTTGTATTTGTTTGTTGGTTATTAGCTTGTTGAGCTTGTGCTTGAGC
>CALBGF010000186.1 GCA_937893635.1 uncultured Mollicutes bacterium
GTACGCTTCGCGGCATTTTCAAACAGTTCAAATGGAAGCAAGGAAAAGGCGGCGGAAGCTCAAGTGGACTTCTTGAGACAACCGACTATTTCGGACTCCCGCCGGAAAAAGCCATATTTGGAAGCGCAACCTTTTCATATTCGGACGAAGCGGCTTTGTATGCGCAGTGGGAATGGTATCAAACAGCCTCAAACCGCATCAAAAAACTTAGCGATACAGGTTCTGCAAGCTTTTGGTGGGAGTGCTCGCCGACTTTGGGCGACTCGGATTATTTCTGTAGTGTCCGTAGCGATGGCAGTGCGGTAATTTACTATGCGAGCTATACTAATGGGCTTGCTCCGTTCGGCTGTATCTAATAAAAAGGAGATTAAAAATGGCAGATAAATTAGTAAAAAATAAAGTTCTCGCTGCGCTTGAGTCAGTATCAGGGCCAACTGCCACTATGTGGGACGGCGAGACAGAATATTTTAAATCTCTCTAGTTTAGGGGGGGCGATGTTTTATATCCATTGCCATTTTTAGGAGGGAATGGTAAGACGATGGGATCGATTCCAGATGGCTCCATTCTTCAAGTAGTAAATGGTAAATGGCAAGCAGTTTCTCTTGCAGAAGCGGAATCATTAAGTTTTGGTAATGAAACGTTTTAAAGGAGTGTAAAAATTATGGATATAATAAAAACAAATGATAAGCAACTATTAATTAAAAAATCCACCCTTAATAATCTCTCTGATGCGGTTCGCCGCAAGGTAATCGAGGGGGGGGTTCTGATCCTGGCTTATTAACTCCTGGAGAGATGATAGAAGAAATAACTGCATTAGAGTTAGGAAAATCGTCTGGATTATATGCTTGGAAAAAAATTAAAGATGAAACTAAAACTTATACAAGTACTTTAAAAGTAACTGTGGAAATGCAATCGTCAGGTTTTGTTAATCCGCCTGTAGTTACATTAACACCACCCATACCAAATTATACATGTATAGAATCTGATATTATTGGATTAGAACTAATTACAACAACTTGGTCGTCAAATTCGACTAATAGTGCTTTAAAATTTGTTTTTAAAGAAAATGGGAGCTATGAATTATTTTCATGGACTTATTTAGGTACTACAGCCGGATATGGTTGGCAGTTTTTGGGTGGACCAGCTTACGATGTAGATAATCGAAAATGGCATTTGACTGATGGAAATTTAACATGTCCTGAAGCATTAGATTCAAATTATTGGGATCAAAATTTGTTAGGCTCTAAAACAATTACTAAAACTATAGGTGTAGAAACAATAGAGGGGTATGTAGTATCTGACAATTCAGACGATTATCCAACAAATGGTATACATATAGATGGTTTTAAATATGTAAAATTATAAAGGAGCGTCAATAAAATGGCAAAAAATCGTATAAAGGAGAAACTTGATAAACTTTCTCCTCCGTTGATCCTTTCAGGTACTCTTGCCGCCGGATCAACATCAGTATCTTTATCAAACTCTGCTATTACAACAGAATCTTTAATAGATATATATACAGATAATTATACAGTAGCTCCAACAGGTGCAACTGTAGTAGCTGGAAAGATTACTTTAACCTTCGAAGCGCAAACTGCCGCTTTAAAAGTTAAAGTTTAGATAGTAAATGAGGAGTGAATTTATGTAATGGCTGAACCAAAAATAATTAATCAAATTAAAACAAAAGCTAATTTAGTATCTCCTAATTTTTCTGGGACGCCTACTGTTCCTACTGCCAGTTCAGGGACCAATAATACATAGGCAGCTTCTACGGCTTTTGTAAAAAACGCTTTAAATAATTATTCATCAACTGATACAAAAAATACGGCAGGTTCTACAAATTTAACAGGAACTAAATTATATGTTATAGGCGCTGCTTCTTAGGCAACTAATCCACAAACTTATTCTAATTCTAATATTTATATTAGTAATACCAATGTATTGATGGGAGCTGCTTGGAATGACTTTGCGGAATTCCGGTGTAGCGAGGTGCATGAGCCAGGTCGTGTGATTTGTGAAAATGGTGACGGCACGCTCTCCCTCGCGCAAGACAGATTACAGTCAGGAGCAGAAGTAATATCTGACACTTATGGTTTTGCGATTGGCGAAACGGAGCAATGCAAAACTCCAGTAGCAATAGTAGGAAGAGTATTAGCTTGCCCGAGTGGCACGTTGCGCGTAGGCGACGCAGTTTGCGCTGGTCCGTGCGGCACAGTGTCGGCAATGACGAGAGAAGAGATTAAAGAATATCCAGATCGCATAATTGGCATTGTTTCTGAAATACCTACGTATGAGTATTGGAATGATAAAGTTAAAGTAAATGGTAGAGTTTGGATTAGAATAAAATAAGGCTTGAGTGATAAACTCAAGCCTTTTTTTGTGTTTTAACTTCTGATTCAATTTTAGTTTTAATGTATTCTTCTAAGTCTCCATAAATTTCTTCTAAGTACTTATAAGCTTCATCATTTAATGTTTTCATAATTGCTTGATAAGTTTTTTCAAAAGCTACTTTTTGCGCTTCTTCATCAAAAGCATTTTTATCTTTTAAATTATCAACATAAGTTTGATTAGTAGCAATTACGCAATTAGTAATGGTATCAGAAAGCATTTGGATATATTTTTGTGCTTTTTCATTTTTTTCTGTGGCAGTAATATCCTTAACCTTCTTTCTAATAAATTGAACTAAATAGGTGGTTAAAACACCAAGCAATGGAACAATACATAATTGAAAAATTTGGTTTAATAATTCAATATTCAAAATATTTCCTCTCTTTCTTTTGGTAAATGATAATAAGACCAAACTGAATAAATTTTATTATAAGCTTTTCTTGGTAAATATAATATATCTTTATTTGTAAAAGTTATTTTTTCTCTATTTAAAATTTCTATATTATCTAAATTAACTATTAAGCTTGGTTCAATTAATAATAATTCTGGGTGATTTAACAAATAATTATTTTCTTTACAAAATGATTCATGTAGACATGTACTAAAAAAAGTAATATTATTTTTTAAATGGAAACAAGAGCTACGTTGTTCTATATTTATATATAACAAATCATCTAATATAATTTTTTGATATCCTTCTTTAGTCTTTATAATACATTTCTTTTGTTTAATACGAGAAAAAGCTATTGCTAAAGCAGTGTCTAATAATGATTTAGTAATTGGTTTCATTAAATAATAACAACTATTTATTTTATAAGAAAAAGAACGATAAAAATCATCTGAATTTAAAATTATTATTTCTGCTGTTGGATTATTATTTCTAATTTGGATAGCTAACTCTTGCCCATTAGTTTCTTTTAAATCTAATTCTAAAAAGTAAATGTCAAATTGATCAAATTGTTTCATAAAATTATCTTTATGATTAAATTGATAAATCTATACTTGTAAATTCTTATTAATGCTAAAATTTAAGACTGCCTGTGTTATTTCATTTAAAGTATATATATTATCATCGCAAATAGCAATTTTATACATATTACCTTTTTTCCCTTTTTCTTTTATTATAACAAAAAATTTTTAAAAAGTCAAACGTGAGTTTTTTGTTAAAAAAGTGATACTATATCTTGATAAAGTATTAAAAATAAAAGTTATATATTATTGAGAAAAAGAAAACTTTAGAAAGGATTTATATGGTTATGTATAACACAAATTATAATGGGTATAGTCCTACCCCTGTTAAGCCTGTGCCAATGGTGCCGCCACAAATAGGATTAAAGGGTAGACCTGTTTCTTCCTTAGACGAAGTTAGAGCCGCTTAGATTGACTTCGATGGTAGTATTTTTATTTTCCCAGATTTTGCTAATAAAAGAATTTATACAAAGCAAATTAATTTAGACGGAACAGCTTCGCTAAATATGTATTGTCTTACTGAAATTCCCACTTTAGAAAGCCAATATGTAACAAAGGAAGAGTTTGATAATACTTTAGGAGATATTAAAATTGCTTTGACTCAACTTGCTGCGGCTCAAGTGCAAACTACGCCGCCAGAAGATGAGTTTAGATTCTAAAAAAGGAGGAAATTAAATGAACGCTAATCCAATGTAGATTTTACAAATGATAAGAAAAGGTGGAAATCCGCAATAGATTATGCTAGATTTGATGTAGCAACAAATGGGAAATACACCAATGGGAGAAAATTTAATTAAATTAGCATAGAATGGTTAGACAGGAGACATTGAAGCAATTGCGCGCAATATTTTTTCTCAAAACGGAAGAGATTTTGATTCCGAATTTAATAATTTTAAAAACACTTTTGGTTTGTAAAAAGGAGGAAAAATTATGTTTAATCAAAATGGTGGATATTCTTTATCCGATATCGCTGCTGCTACTGGTGATAGAAATAACAATGGTGGCTGGGGCGATGGGAATGCTTGGTGGATTATTATTTTATTCTTATTTTGCTTCGCAGGATGGGGTGGAAATAGCTGGGGAGGAAATGGCAATGGAGCCGGAACTAACTCAGTAAGAGAAGAAATTGATGCTGCTAGCTTAAGAAACATGATGGGAGATTTAAATACTAACCTTGCTAATGGTTTCTATAATCTCAATACATCTGGTTTAACTAATGCGGCAACTACTAATGAATATGTAAATGGTGGTATTAGAAGTATTCAAAGTGATATTTGTAATTTAAATACTACTAATTTACAGAATAAGTTTGATATTGCGACTTTGCTCAACCAAATGTCGGCAACTCAAGCGCAATGTTGTTGTGAGTCCAAGTAGCTCATCAACCAGAACTTCGCGGATTTAAACTACAACCTTGCTACACTTGCTTGCCAAAATCGTCAAACTACTGTTGACAATGCTAGAGACATTATTCAAGCAGGACAAGAAAATACAAGAGCAATTTTAGATTTCTTAGTAAATGATAAAATTACAACTCTTACGACTGAGAACCAGGCTCTTAGAAGCGCACAATCGCAGGCTGAGCAGAACGCATATTTGATCGCTCAGTTAGGTCAAAAGGCGCCGATTCCGGCCTACGTCGTACAGAATCCTTTTTCCGCTTACAGCGCCAATACAGGATGCACAGGCTGTAGCTCTACTCTTAGCTACTAATTAATTATTTGGAGGTAAAATAAATGGAAATAACAGCAAATGCTTTATAGACAGTTGCGGCTGGCTCTAATGTAGTATTTACTAATACCGCTGTTTCCGGAAGCCAATGTATGCTTCATCGGGAGGGAAGTGGTTTAGTCACTTTAAGAGGTATTACTAATCAATGTAGAGCTAGATTCAGAGTGACCTTTGGTTGTAATGTAGCCCTTCCGGCCGATACAACTCCAATCACTCCTATTTTATTAGCAATTGCTTTGAACGGTGAACCAGTAGCCGAGACTACTATGATCTCTTCACCAGCGACTGCGGCAACTTATAATGGAGTTAATAGAAGTCTTTTCTTAGATATTCCCGCTGGTTGCTGTTCGCAGTTAAGTGTAGAAAATACAAGTGCCACTTCTGTTTCTATTCAAAATGCAAGTTTAATTATAGAAAGGGTGGCTTAATATGGGAATGAAAAGATTGAAATCTATGAAAAATTGTCTAATGGCGCAAGCAGAAGCGCAGATGTCTCATTTAGAGTGCGTAGATGCAAAAGAATTAGGTGAAGTAATAGATATGATTAAGGATCTTGAGGAAGCTCTTTACTATGGAAGTATAGTTGAGGCCATGGAAGGCGCTAATGAAGAAAATCCAATTAATAACTATTATTATATGGAAAGTCCTTCTTCGTATTATGATAAGGGGAACTCTTCACACACTATGTATTATACGGAGCGTCCTATGAATTTATCCAAAAATGGAAACAATAGATACATGGACTCCGATAAAGAAGGACGGAGTCCAATGTATAGAAAGATGTATATGGAATCCAAGGAAATGCATCATGATACCGCTAAACAATTAAATGATCTGGAAAATTATTTAAAAGAATTGTCAAGTGATATTACCGATATGATTCGAGATGCTTCCCCAGAAGAAAAATAGTTATTATATAGAAAGATTGCTGCTTTGGCAACAAAAATTGAATAGAGTTAAAATAAATGGTGAAGAATGGCAGGTACTTTTAGTATCTGCTAATCATCCAAAATTATATAGGGTCGATGGTTCTTTAGCTATCGGCTCTTGTGATGACATAACTAAATGTATTTATATAAAAGAAGATATGAATGAATAGGATACATTTAAAGTGTTATGCCATGAAATGACTCATGCTGTAATGTTTAGTTATAATGTCGAGTTACCACCAGAGCAAGAAGAATTATTTGCCGATTTACTTGCTACTTATGGTTTAGAGATTATTGAACTCACTAATTACATTTTAAAGGGAGAAAGTTATTATTAACTTTCTCCCTTTTTTTATTTATCATCAGATACTGAAGCATTATATTTTCGACGCACTGCATCAAATAATAAATCTCCTTGATGATTGCCTCCAATTCCATTATAGGCATCATGGTCTTGAATACACTAATTATATTCTTCAGTGGTAATAACATGACTTGGTTCTAATAAAATTTTACAAGTCTGTCTAAATTCTTTGCCTTGCATTGAAAGAATTGCTTTTTTTATACCATCTATATTAATATTCAAAATTTCCATATCAGATTTTAAATCATTATCACCAG
>CALBGF010000187.1 GCA_937893635.1 uncultured Mollicutes bacterium
TTAAAGGTGAATTTTATCAAGAATTAAGTAGCGTTTCTTTCTTTGAAAAAGATGTATCGTATTTAGCTATATCAAGTGATGATGTAACATGGATGAGTATTACTCCTAATGAAATTGTTACGATGCAAAAAAGTATTGAAGAGGCTCATGGTGATGTTTTAACATTTGGACTAGGATTAGGTTATTATCCTTATATGGTTGCACAAAAAGAAAATGTTGAAAGTGTAACGATTATTGAAAATGATAAAAATATTATTAATTTGTTCAAAAAGAATATATTGCCTTTGTTTAGCAATAAAAACAAAATAAAAATTATTGAAAGCGATGCTTTTGAATATTATAAAAATATGGATATTGCCAATAAATTTGATTATGCCTTTATGGATATATGGCATTCTCCTATTGATGGATTGCCACTTTATATTCGTTTTAAAAAATTAGAAAAAGAGGGCAAATGTCATTATTCTTATTGGCTAGAAGATTCTTTAATAGCTAGTTTTCGAAGATTACTAATTACCACTATTGAAGAACAATATAAAGGACTATCCGAAAAGAACTATTTAAAAGCTAAAAATGAAGAAGATAAAATTATTAATAATATTTATTTTCAAACTAAGAACCTAGTTATTACTAGTTTTGAAGAAATAGTTAAATTATGCGATATAGAAAGTATAAATGCATTAATATTAGGTAAGGTGTTGTAATATGAATTTTCAAAGGACAAACACAAAAATATCATTATTAGAAGATTATTATTCGCATTTTAATGAAGATAATCGCTTAAAGACTCGCCATGGGCAAGTGGAATTTTTAACAAATATTAAATATATTCAAAAATATTTAAAAAACGATAAAAATAAAAACATTTTAGATTTAGGTGCAGGGACTGGAGTTTATAGTATTTACTTAGCTAATATGGGCTATGACGTCACTGCAGTAGAATTAGTAAAACATAATATTGAAATTTTTGAAAAGAAAAATAGCAATGTGAAAATATATCAAGGAAATGCTTTAGATTTATCAATGTTTGAAGATGAAAGTTTTTCGGTGACTTTATTGTTTGGACCGATGTATCATTTGTTGAATGAAGAAGAAAAACTTCAAGCTTTAAGCGAAGCAAAAAGAGTGACAAAAAAAAGTGGCATCATATTTGTTAGTTATTATATGAATGAATATGCCATTATTAGTTATGGATTTATTAAACATAATATTATTAATTCTTTAAAGGAACAAAGAGTTGATAATTCTTTCCATATGATTAATAAAGAAAATGATTTATATTCTATGGTTAGAATAGAAGATATTAACAAATATAATAAAAAATTAGGACTAAAGCGCATTAAAATAATTGCTTCTGATGGAGCAAGTGATTATATTCGTACTTCACTTAATCAAATGGATGATGAAGAGTTTAAAATATTTTTAGAATATCATTTTAAAAACTGCGAACGAAAAGAATTGTTAGGTGCAAGTTCTCATGTTTTAGATATTTTAAAGAAAAATGATTAATTATTGCTTGTAATTTCTTTTTCTTCGGGTTTGTTTTCTTCAATGCTTTCTATTGATTTATTTCCTTTTTTATTATTTGTTTCTAATTTTGCTTTAATCTTTTCATAATATTTGTAATCATATAGGAAAATATAAGCAATTGTAATTAAAGAAATTATTATGGCAAAAGTAAATTCATTTGCTTGATAAGATAAATCTACATTTAATGCATCACCATTTTGATAATTTAAATTACTCAAATCTGCGGCAAGAAAAATATTTTGATTTATTCTAGTTTTAACTGTTTTACCATTAATTTTAATTTTCCAATTTTTAGCATAAGGGATAGAAGTTGTTAATAAAGTTTTATCTTCACTATAAATAACTGTTCCTTTTAAATGTGAAGAAGTAACTTTTTTAAGTTGTAATTCATTGGCTTTTAATTCTTGATAATAATTATTTAAAACATCAACATTTTCATAATAAAATGATGGTATGATTTCAACTCCATCCCAAATGAGATTTTCTTTTAACATTAAAGTATAATATTTGGTAGTACTAGAAATATTAATAGGATTAATACCATAGTTATACATATTGAAATAATAAATATTATTACTTGAAGCACTAGATTCGTATAGTGCCATATATTCACTAAATCCTGGAGAGATATGATAGTAACTAGGATATTTCTTTGCATTCTCATCTAAAGTAAGTTTAAATGTTATATATCCTGGATTAGCGGTATTGCTTAGCTTGTAATGGCGGTCATCAATTTTAGTAATATTATTATAAGTTACTTCGTAATTAATTGGGGAGAAAATATTACCATAATTTTTATTAGTTAAATCCATATACATATGGTTTTGATATTCAAAAATATCGTATTTTTGGAATGTTGTTTTTTCTTCATCAAGATAAACACCAGCACTATCATTAGTTTCAAGACGATTATAAGCTAAATATCCTAAGCCTAAAGCATAATCGTTTTTAAAAACATGAATGTTATCATTTTCACTTTCAAAATCTTTTATGTTTGTTAAATATTTACGAGCGCCAAAGTGACGATTATTAATCATAATACTTTCTGATTGTTGATCACGATCAATGATATAACGAACCCCCATTAATGAATTTGCGGTAAGTGTAGAACCTAACCCATAGGAATTCCAATTCCCATTAGTGTGGAATCCTAATACATTACCAATATAATTACGTGTATCTAGTTTATCTACAGATGAATAATGACCAATACCAGCATAATCAAACATGAATGAATCATTGTTAGCTAAATTATAAGTAGCTAATGAGTTAAATGTTTTTTCTAAGCGGTAGAATTCTCCACTTTCATCATATTCTTTTACATAATTAATAACTTTCGATATTTCTTCATATTGATTTTTATATATTTCATAATCAATATAGTTAGAACTACCATTTTCTTTTTCTTCCTTATTAACTAAGATATTGTTAGATGCATTAGATTTCATATTAACAGTGGTACAAATAAGCATTAAAGACATACCGGCAATAGTGACATATTTGTTTTTAAAGTTTTTCATAATGAAAATAATTAAGAGATTAACTAGACATAACACAAAATCTAAAACGATATTGGTTTCTACATTGTTTATAGCTAAAATTGCATAAATAGTGATGATTATACTAAGAGGTAAAACGAAATGGTGACATTTTAATCCATCAATATTATTTAATTCGCGGGCCGCTAAATAGATTAAGAAAAAGTCAAATAAGAAAGCAAAGCGGTGTGGGAACCATACTGGAGCAGATCCACCATGAAATAAATTATTTAATCCACTAAAAGTCATACATAAAATAAATATTGCCACCACAACACCTGCATTAGTGCGTTCGTCTTTGCTAAATTTATTATTAGCAAAATACATAATGGCTAAACTTAAACAAGTAACGCCAATGAACACTAATGGACCGCCAGAAATAATATCGTTCATGCCTTTATAAGAACTACCAGCAAAGTTTTTTAAAAAATCTTTTAATTCAAATAATGTATCAAAAGTAAATGTTGAGCGGTTATTAATAGACGTTTTTGATCCTACCATATTTAATACCGCTACTAACCAAGCACATGTGGAAAGCCCGCCCGCTACTAATGAGCCACTAATAAATTGTTTATAATAGTTTTTTATTACGCTTTTTTCGTATTTATTACTATAAAGTGTAAATAAGAAAAACATTACTACAAATATACAAATCATAAATCCTGTATAGTAATTAGAAATAATAGCAAGCGCTAAGAAAACACTATAGAAAGTTGTTTTGTTTCCTTCAAACATTTTTTCTACTCCTAGAATAATTAAAGGAGTCCATAAAACAGCATCTAAAAACATAATATTAAAATTATATACAATAACATAAGATATTAAGGCGTAAGATACACTAAATATTAAATTAGAAATATATTTTTCTTTATATAAATGATTCATTAATACATGCATTGTCACTCCGATAGTGCCTATTTTTAAAGCAGTAACAATACTTAGTGCAATAGGTAATTTTGCCGTACTTACAAACAAATAAATAATGTTAAATGGTGAGAAAAGATAATAGCAAAATAGTGATAACATATCGCCGCCAAGCGGCTTAGCAAATGTATAGAAAAAATCATTGTTGGAGGTGAATATAGTTTTATAATAAGCTAAAAAATTGATGTATTGTCCTTGAGAATCAACAAATAGAATTGTTGATGTCCCAAATGGTTGAATGCCATTTTCTTTTAAAACTATTAGAAATACGCTAAAAGGTATTAAAAATGCCATTATAAAACTAATGATAGTGAATATCTTTTTTTTCATAAATACACCCCACTTATGAATATTATACACTTTTTATGATTTTTATTTAGTATTAAATAAAAAAAGTATTATAAACA
>CALBGF010000188.1 GCA_937893635.1 uncultured Mollicutes bacterium
CTTTATCAGAAACAGTAATATAATATACTTTTAAATCAATATTTTTATGTTCTAATAAATTATAAATGCCATCGGGATTAAACACTCCAATATTAATTTTTTCTTCGTCTAAGTCTTGGAACCGTGTTCCATAAGCCCAATTATTGAAAACAGTAGCTTCCATAAAAGCATCTTCTAATAATTCATTAGCAAATTCATCGTTAGAAAGAAAATGATAATTTACACCATCAATTTCGTTCTCTCTAGAAGGGCGAGAAGTGCAACTAATAATTTCATGGAAATTTTTATTTGATTTAATCAATTCTTTAAGCATGCGGTCTTTGCCTGCGCCACTTTTACCGATTAGCGCAATAATTTTATAACTCATAAAAGAGAAAGCCCTCCTGTAATTGTGTCAATTTGTTCATCTTCTAATGGTTCAAAAGCAAGACAAGTATATGTATGTTGCTGATGGAATTCAGTTAAACCGTAGTCTTCTACTAAATAAACAATATAACCTTGTTCTAATCCTGCTTCATAAATATCTAAAAGCTCTTGTTCAGAATCTACTCCTAAACAAATTTTAGTTTGTAAGTTATTTTTATACCAATTAGCATATTTTTCTTTTTCAAACATATCAAGCGCAGTAGTCATTGCCCCAAGAACCGCATGACCAGCTTGCGCACACATTTTACCTTTGCGCATTCCTAAATCTTTACGCATTACAATTATCATTTTCATTATTGTACCTCATATCTTTCACTCGTTACAGTAATTCGACCTTCATTATCAATACTTGTAATTTTCATTAATTGATGTCCAACTGTACTTGCATATTTTTTCACAATAAAATCATCACCAGAGCGCATGCCATTAACAATAATCATTTCTCCACGATTAAACCAACTATTTTCTTTAACTTTTTTTGTTCCATCTGGCTGTTTTTCTGAAATACGTTTATCAAATAAAGAAAAATATTCTTTTCTAAATTTAACATTTACAACACCAGTAGTGGTTAATAAAGTAACAGTTGCTTTACTTTTATTTTTAGAAATACAAGTTCCTGCTATTTTATCAAGTTTATATAATGGAATAGTTTTTCCACCACGCTCAAAAGTCTTTTCTACTATTGGCTCTGAAGAAAGTTTAAAGAAATCTTTTATTCCATAATAATTTTCTTGAAGATTTTTTAACTCATGATCATGATAATAGAAACACATAGTTTTCATCTCCCAGCGAGATATATTTCCTTCATCGCCATACTTCTCCCAATCTTGTTCAAAAATTAAAGTGTTTAAATTATCTAAAATCTGTTGTTTATTTTCGCTAATCCATATTCTGAATACATCCATCCATTTTTGATAAACCTTATCCCATATTTTAGCATTTAATGTATTATCCTCTTGTATTAAATTAACCTTATCTAATTCAGCAAGAAAATCAATAGTACGCTCGTTCATAATATAATTAGTTGTTCCATTAATTTTACAACAAGCTTTTAGATATCTATTAAATTCATAAACACGACGAGCCATTGTTTGTTCTTCAGTTTGTTCTGGTAAAAGATTAAACTTAATTAAACTTGCCATATTTTGTAAGTTTAAATTACTTTTCTTATCACAAGTTTCCCAAATATACCAAACCATACAAGCCCTACGCTCCATCATTGAGTCAAAAGCTCCACTCTTAATTAAAGAAATCATAGATTGTTTTTTTGGCTTTACTTTTCTTAAAAAATCTTTTGGAGATTTATAAGGTCTATTTTTAATAATATCAGCAATAATTTCATCACTTACATTTAATAAACCTTTTAAGCCAAACATAATTTGATTATTTTCTACATCGGGTTTAAAACCAAAACTAGATTTATTAATATCAACTAAACTAACTTTAATACCTGCATTAATTACATCACCTAAAGCTTTTGCCACTTTACCATAGTCTGTAGAAACTTTTCTTAATTTAGTTTGTCCATCTGGCGCATCTATATAAACAACACCATCAGCTATATCATCTTCACCTTCAAATATATCCACTTCTTCAAGCTGTTCATTATTTTCTAATGAACCGCTATTGACAATTAAACAAGCTGTATTCCAATAGATAGGATTAAATTGTGTAGCTAAAACGATCGTTTGGACACCGACGAAAGAATACGGAAGTGAATGATTTTTTGAAAAAGCATCAATTTTTCTCTAATATTTCTATTAGAATTGGACTATCTTTTAATTATTTGTTTTAAAATAAATAATCATACCGTTTCGGTTTTCATAGGCTTCGTTTCCTAAAACCTAGCTACGTATCAATAGTAGCCCTACTCCCAGTCTAACCCGGGATAGTCTCTACAAACTTACTATCTTAATGGATAAGTTAAATCTTCATGATGATGTCTAATTCCTAAATTAATTTTTCTTATTGTTTCATCAGAAGTTCCAACCAATTGAATTATTTCTTTTTTTGTATAATCAGTATTTAATAAATAATCAATAATCAATTCAGCCTTATAATCTTGTGGAGTAATTTTTCTAATAGGATATTCTCCTTTGTAAAATTCTCCATGACGTAAAGTTCCATAGTTAAATTTTTTAACAGTAGATTGTGCTATTGAATATTTATCAGCTAATTGGGAAAAGGTTAAAATAGGTTTCTATAAATCTTCAATTAATAAATCATATAAATCCTTGTCTAATCTATATGAACATAATGGATAAATTTCTTGCTCATCATAAAAAAATCTTCCATTGTTAATATCTGAAATAAAAGTTTTAGAAACACTATATTTTTTACAAATATCATCATATGGAGTTTTTTCTTTGATCATTCGTTTAATGTCAGTAATTTGTTCTTTATTTAGTAAAGATTTTTGGTATCCATTTCGGCCACCTTCTAATACATTATATCCATTTTCTGAAATTAAACTATGCTTTTCTTTTATCCAATAAATTTCTCTATCATTTACTTCTTCTCGACTAGCATTTTCTAAAGTTTCTAATATATCAATTGAAAAATTTTCATATCCATATTTTCTAAAAGCTTTATGAATAATATTATTATAATTTACGCTTTTACTATTAAAAGCATTACTTTTATGTTCTCGAATACGTCGTTCAATATTGTTTGTTTGACCGATATAAATTTTTCCATTGATTAAATTAGTATAACAATAAATATAATTCATTTTCATTTTTCCTTTCAATTTAAAAAATTCAGAGGAAAAATAAAATATTAAGATAATCTTTGTCACGGGATTGGCATATATAATATTTTCCTCTATTATACTTAGCTTTCCCCGTTAGCAAATTAATCAAGAATACCCAAATTTTTGGTGATTAATTTACCCCTGCGATAACAGGTTAGGTATGTAAGGGCATGACTTTTCGTTTACCCTAATGACGGCGCTATCGCGATCTCCCAGACATAGTCAGCCGTTTCTTTATTAGGAATGTGTTCATAAACCTCAGCTTTTAAATCTGGAATTTGATCCATTTTCTTTTTTGCTACAATTTTACGCGCCGCATTTGCTCTTCCTAAAGTGAAACCTGCGATATCTTCATCCATAAGAATTTCCATCATTTGCTCTTGTAACGGCACGCAACCAAAATAAGCATCACAATGTTTATGTAAAGCTGCTCTCGTTTTATCAGATAAATGATGTTGCTTCATTTCATTATCAAAAACTTGGATACCTTGTTTCTGAATGCGCACGTACCTGTCTTGTTGTGACTCTTTGCCCGATTCGCTCATAAGACGCATCATAGCATTTGCCGCAGTCATTTCATATACATCTTTTGGTTTACATTTTTTAGCAATAGCTAAGCCTGAACTTTCGTTAAATTGAAATACGTCAAGAATATCTCCTGCTTCAAGATGTTGCCAAATTTCTGGTTTAGTTGTATCCATTGCTTCTGGATGCAAATATTTATTATAAAG
>CALBGF010000189.1 GCA_937893635.1 uncultured Mollicutes bacterium
AAATCGAAACAATGTCAGGAAGAAAATTTATATCGTGGATTCAATATGCTTTTAAGTCTATTTATAAAACCGAGGTCGAATTAAAAAGTGATGATAATTATGGCAATTATTTAGTAATGAGCCCATCAGAGAAATACGGCTCTGTTGTTATAATTGTAAGAAGGCATCAAGATAAGATTAGTTCTTCTTCTATTAAAGTACTTAAGGAATTACAAACTAAAGAAACCGCTGATGAAGCATGGCTAATTACTAATAATGATTACACTCGTGTTTCTATCTCTTTAGCGGAATCTTTAAATGTTAAATTATTGGATAAAAGTGATTTAGAACATATTGTTAATAAATATAACACTAATTACTATCAAGGATTTTAAATTAAATAAAAAAGCCAATTGAAACTTGAGCGCACATAATTTATGTGCGTTTTCTCTTTTCTCATTGTTTTGTAGATTTTATTTCCATAACATTGTTTCAATTACGCTATTTATGCTCGTACTCCTTTTCGATAAGTTTAAATAATAATTTGAGATTTGTCTTGTTATATAAGCTAGCAAGTCTTTTCATTAACTTAAAATCACAAGTAGCAAACTCATCTTCATCAATTCTCTTATCTATAAACAAAAGTTCTTTAAGTTCTTTTATGCTTTTAGTCACTCTCCATTTACATAATGAGTCACATAAAGCTTTTTCTTTAGTGGCAATTTTTACAATATACTCACCACTTTCAAGGTATGTTAAACCTTCAGAAAAAACTCTAGCTGGAATATCGGTGTATTCATATCTTCCAAAATAATTTTCAAATGTCTTATTTTTCCTATTTCCCAATGTAGCAGATGTTATAGAAAAGACTTTCTCAGGAATCATTCCATAATATGATAAAGCCCAATCAAAACTTAGATAGGAAGGTGACAAAATGGAAGAAGCTAATAAGCAAGGATCAACATTTTTATTAGTCTCGTAGATTCCATTTGTTAATCTGAAGAGTAATCCCTTGTCGGCATCTCTTTTTATTTTGTCTAAAGGATTAGCGTAATCGTGGTATTTTTCTTTTAGCATCGATGTTGTAACTATCATATTTGCACCTCTAAATACAATTATATTGGATTTAGTGGAGCGTTTCAA
>CALBGF010000190.1 GCA_937893635.1 uncultured Mollicutes bacterium
GCTTTTATAAAATCAATTTTTTGGCTTTCATCACCATTTTCATCTCTAACACGTCCAGAACCTTCGCCATGATATACCCATTCTACAGATCCATAGCCAAAGACATTTACTTTGGAATCATTATCTAAACTTAATGGTAAAGTATTATTATCATTTTTTAATAAAACGCTACCTTCTTCCACTATTTGTTTAGATAATGTTTGTCCTAATTCTAATGATTGATTTCTTGTTTCATTATTAACTACCGCCGCACAAAGGAAAGCATTGATTTGGCTTTCATGAGTATCAGCGATAACATTTCCGATTATTGTTCCAGCAATAATAATTGACATTGCTGAAAAACTAATTAACCTTTTTATACTTGGCTTCATGTTACCTCCTATAATTCGACTGGATATAAATATCCACCTGCATCATCTTTATCGCTAGCGCTTTTGTTCCATTGCAATACCAAGACGAATGAACGACCATTTATATCTAAAATTGATTGAACATTACTTTGAGTTGATAATCCTAATTTAACACCAGTATAATCAGTAGCATTTGTATCAATAAATTTATTACCGATGTAATTACCATCCCAGTCAAATATGTCAAATGAAGCTGCTAATGTTGCATCTTTACCAGAAATTGCATATAAATACGCTCCACTAGTGGATAAATTTTGGAATGTTAAACCGCCTTTATTAATGTCATTAGTTGTTGATTTAATGAAGTTACCATTAACATCATAAAAAGAAATTTTATTATTATTTGCAAATGTTACTGCAAATAAATTTTCTTCTTCATTATAAGCTAAAGCAGTAATTTCTCCACTTGGTGCATCTTTAAATGTTAAGTTACATTCAATCTCTTCTAATGTATTAGCGTTAACTGCTTTTAAGCCTAAGTCCATTGTCGTTAAATAAACGACATCATCAACTAAACAAATATTACCAGCGTTTTGATAATTGTAGCTTCCTTCTCCTGATGTTGTAGCAATTTCGGTTGATTTTTCTACTTTACCATTATTTAAATTCATTCTTAAAATAGTGAATGTTTTGTTTTTGTTGCTACTTGTTATTCCATAATAGACATAGTTTTCATTAGCTTGAACGCTTTGTACATTAGTGCCTTTTGTACCATTCACAAAGATAGGTTCACCAATTGTTAAAGATTGTTCTTGACCTTTTTTAGTAGTTAAATCAAAATTTTCTGCTAAAGTCATAGAACTACTAGCTATATTTTTAATATTTGCTTTGAAAATATATGAATTAGCTGGATTCCAGTCTCGAGCAAAAACATATAAATTATTATTGTGATAAGTTACTGCTTGTACACCAGTATTGCTATTTAATACCATGCCATCGCCTTGAATTAAATATGTTTTTACTGATTCACCATCGTAATTATACATTTTCACTTCTGCATATTGTTTGTTATTTTCACCAAATACTAAATAGATAAATTCATCATCTGCGAACATTGATTGATATTTGCATGAATTGTCACTACTAATAGAAAATTGTGTTTTCGAATTTCCATTTTTATCTAGTAAAGTAATAGTCGTATTAGTACCGCTAATTATGTTAGAATTGGATGATGTTACATACAATTCACGACTAGAACTATAATATAAGTCAGTTAAATTACTATCTTCTAAAGTAATAGGTAATTTGGCATTATCACTTACTTTATTTAAGTCTAAATCATAAGTAGTATAAACGGCACTAACTGGATTGGTAGTACGATCAATTTTCATAAGATATATTAAATCATCGAAGTAGAAAATACTTCCTAATACTTCACTGGCACACCACTCACTTACTGTGGCAAATGTTATACCACTAACAGCATTTTCTTTTTCTAAACCATTATCGCCAAATTTTGCTTTTACTAATGATCCGCTCAATCCATTTGCACCACTATTGGTGTAATAAACATAATCACCAACAACGATGGCATCTTGAATACAAGTTCCTGATACACTTCCATAACTAGCAATATCATAGCTTAAACTATACATATTATCTTTTAAGATTTTACCAAACGATGGAGTATCTTCTTGATAAGTAATTGTATCAAATAATGATGTTGATGTAGATGTAACATCTTCTCCATCAATATTTAAAGTCACATCAATATTAGAATTTTTGTATGTTTCATTAGTAAATTTAATTGTATAACAAGCCCAGTAATAGTCATCAGTTCCTGTTATTTTTTCATCAAATAAACTTCTACCATTAAAATAACCAATATCTTCTCCACTTACGATTCCTTTATAAAGTGTTGAAACTTCAAAATCTTTTGTATGCTCTTCTTCTTTTCCTTCAATTGTTCTTGTGTACTTAATAGAATTAACATTTCCCTTAATAGCGGTAGCAAAACGTAAATAAGTACCAGTGCTATCAACTTGCTTATAAATTTTAGAAGTTTTAAAAGTATTGTTATTGTTTTCACTATTTAATTTTTTAACATCAATACTTTTTAATGTTTTATTATTTACTTCTGTGGATTCTATTATTCCATCATTAGCTCCCATGCCTAAACTAGAAAACAAACCAGTTGTTAATGTGCAAAGAGCAAAAATTATATGTTTCTTTTTCATTAGTGGGCACCTCCTTATAATTCTTCATCATAGTCTTGGATATCATGATTAGCCTCAATAGTTGAAACTAAGATAATATCATCCAGAATTATTGTTTCGACAACGATTTCTGGCTTTTGATAATTTTTCATTGTTTTAACCCTTTCCACCAAAAAAGCACTTTCTTGGTATCCTAATCATATAAGAAAGCGCTTTATATAAACAATTTTTTGTCGTGTATTATTGTTTAAGTGTCGCAAAACATTAATTTATAGGGAATAAAATGCCTAAAGAGAAGACATCATCATCTAATACTATTTTTAAGTCTCCGTGATATTTATTAACTATTAACTTAATCGATTTCATACCAAAGCCATGATACTGTTCATTACTTTTTGTGGTTTTAGGTATGCCTTGTTTATCAAGTTTGATTTTTCCATCAAAATAGTTTTCAATTGTAATTGATACGAATGACATTGCGTTTTTTACAATTAGATTTATGCCGCGTTTATCTTGATTATTAATTTTACAAACTGCTTCAATAGCATTATCTAAAGCATTACCAAATAAGTTATATAAATCAGTTTCAGAAATAAAATCGAGTTTTGAGCAATCAGCGTAACATTTAAGTTTAATATTATTCTTTTGACATAATAAACTTTTCTCCGTAATAATTAAATCTAATACATCATTACCAGTTTTTACTTTGGCATCATAAATATCCACCATGTTTTCTAATTCTTCTACTTCTTCTTTCGAAAGATTACCTTTTTGATTAAATCTTGATATTTGATGCTTTAAGTCATGACATTTAATATTAATTAACTCGATATTTTCTTTGTTTTGCTTATATTGATTTTCTGAATTATAAAGTAATTGCGATGTAACAAGTAAATCTGTTTGTGATTGTTTTAAACTCATTACATAAAATTGAAGTAATAATACCATAAAGCAACAAACAATATTATATAAACAAATTATTAAAGAAATAATCATATTATCAAATGAAGAGTAAACTACTACGGAATTGAAAATAATATCAATTGCAAGAATTAAAGCGGATATAATAACAATTGATATATTACTAACTTTGGCATTTTTAGTATAAATCTTATCAATAAAGAACTCATTAATAACACCATACATAATTACATATACAACAAGCATAATACTAAATAATATAAGCGAAACATGGAGTGTTTTATAAGTTACTGGATTGGAAGTATATTGTGATGATGAAGTTAATCCTTCAACATCAATTAAGTTAACTATCAAACTATAAATTTGGTAAGAAAGATGTTGGGTGGTATAAGCTGCGATTGATATGAAGAATATTTTTTGTCCTGATTCTTCAAAAATAAATAACATTGAAAGAAAGCAAATACAAAAAAGAGCAAAAAACATTAGTGAAGAATACCACCAAGAATAAGAAAAACTTTTGAATAATGGAAAAAAGAAAGCCGCTAAAAAACAAATTGGGACAGCAATTAAAATTCTTATTAATCCATTTTTCTTTAATTTTAATCTATTTATGCTAAAAAGAAACATAGCAATTAAAATTTGGAAAACAAAGATAACTTTATATAAACCTAATTCTGTAATCATTTAATTGATTCTCCTCCTCTACTTATAAAAGCATTTATAGCAGAGATAAAATCTGTTCGCCTTGATTTAGAAAGAATCAACCTTTCTTCACCAATAATTACATGTTCCGTGGTTACACGGCTAACAAACTTTAAATTTACAAGGTAGCAACGATTGCATAAGACAAAATCATAATCTTTTAATTGATGCACGTATGTTGATAATGTTCCTCGTATTTCAATGTTGCTATTAATTGTATGAAAAATCAAATTATGATTGATAACTTCAATATATTTAAGATTAGAAATATCAATTTTTTGCATAAAATTTTTATTGTTTATAATAATGCTTTTTTCATTTTGTGTTAATAATGATTTTAATGCTCTTTTTAATGTTAAAGCAAAATTATAGTATTGAACTGGTTTCACAACAAAATCAAAAGCATTAACTTTATATCCTTCAATAGCGTATTGCGCTAAAGAGGTAACAAAAATTACCATCGTATCAGATTTAATTTCACGCAAATGTTGAACAGCTTTCATACCATCCATATTAGGTAAATCAATATCCATTAGTATTAAATTATAATTATTTTTAAAATCACTTAAAAAGTCTTCTGCATTAGCAAAAGTATAAATTTCACTTTTGACATTATTTTCTTTAAAGAATCTTTGTGTCACTTCTATTAGCTCTAGTGTCATTTGTTTATCGTCTTCCACTAATGCAATGCGAATCATTTCTATCACCTTATTTAATAATAATGGCAAAAATTCTTTTTTTCAATAAATGATTTATAGCATCAATTCCTTAATACATAGTATTAAAAAATTACGCAAAAAGCATTAAAACTAACTAGTTTTAGACATTTGTTACTATTCCGACAAATAAAGGAATATCATTTGCATCAGTTATAGAATAAATAAAAGGTTGATCAAGGAAGAAATCAAATTCATTTGTGGTACCATCTATTCCAGTAGATTTAGCTCCTTCGATTATTGTAACCGCTGCAGCCTCAACGCCATCTTTATTAAAGTCGATCGCGGCTTTATGCATTGAATTAGAAACATAGAAATTGGTAAGGTCATCAAATTCAATAATTCCTGTTAAATCCGCACTTGGATCAAATATTTTGGTAACTCCCATGTTACGTAGTTCTTCTTTTAAATCATAACTAGACTTAACACTTAATTTTGGCATTTTAAAATTAACAGTGTATGTTTCATATTTTAATTTTTTATAATTAAATAATTCATTCCAAGTAGTATCATCTTTAACAAAATTTTCAAAATTATCATCTACACTATTAGGAATCATGAAATTAGCTTGAAGTCCATGTTGAAAAGATGTAGAAAATGTTGTAGAATTCTCGGATTGATAGACACCGCTATAATTAACTCTAGTTGCTATAAAATCTTTTGTGTTGGTAGTTCCATAAATGTTTTTAAAGTCACTTTGAGTTTCATAAAATTCTGCTTGCCATTTTGATTTCATATAAATCGTATTTACAAGCCACATTATACCTTCATAGCCACGGAAATCTTCTTTTTTAATCTTCATTAAATTATTTGTTTTACTATTAATGTATTTAGCTAGTAATTCTTTAGCATTATCAGATTTTAAATCATCTTGATATGCTTCTGCGTAATAATAATCTGTTAATTTATCAAGATAATCTTCTTTAATATTTTTTGCATATTCATTATCAAGCCAAATTGATTGATTAACATTTAATTGTGTTTGTTCGGTTTTAATAAATGTATTATTAAGCATTTTTTGTGTTTCGTTTTTAATATCAATAGATTCGTTAAATCCTAAGGCATTACGTAATTCATTATAAGTATCGCCATTAGCCCCTTCTAAAAGCATAGAGTAACAAGTAACAATACTTAAAGGAGAAAATATTTCATTTTTAGAATTGTTATTAGTGATATTTTTTGCGTAATTTGTCGCAAAATTTTTAATAGCATTTCTATAATCATCACTAACTTCAACTTTTTTATTATTATAAGTTCTATTTACTTCATTAAGGCAATACTTATCTGGAATATCAAATTTACGATTTAAACTAACAATAGTTATTGCACTAACAACTCCGATAACAGCTACACTACTAATTGGTATAATCCATTTTAAACTTGATTTTATCATTTTCATAATGCTCCTTTTTTATTATTATATTATATTTTTAGAAAAATAAAACGCATAGTTTTACCTATGCGTCATAAAAATTATTCATTTGCTTGTTTTATTGATAAACCAATACGTTTTTTATTCACATCAACACTAATGACTTTAACTTTAACAATTTCATTAATATGAACAACATCTAAAGGATGTTTAACGAAATTATTAGATAATTCAGAAATATGGACTAAACCATCTTGATGGACACCAATATCAACGAATACACCAAAATCCATAATATTACGTACTGTTCCTTTAAGAACCATACCAACCGCTAAATCCTTGATATCAATAACATCATTACGAAGTTCCGCAACTTCCACATCTTTTCTTGGATCTCTTCCTGGTTTAATTAATTCTTCAATAATATCTGATAAAGTAGGTGCACCAACATTTAATCTTTTAGCATATTCATTTATATCAATATTTTTAAGAAGATTTTTTAAATCATCTGATCCTAAATCATCCACAGAATGTTTTAATTCTTTTAATAAACTAATCGCAAAATGATAGCTTTCTGGGTGAACTGCGGTATTATCAAGTGGATATCCATTTCTAATTCTTAAGAATCCTGCACATTGTTCATAAGCTTTAGGTCCTAATTTATTAACTTTTAATAATTCTTCACGTGATTTAAATGGTCCGTTTTTCTCACGATAACTAACAATAGATTGCGCTAAAGAACTAGAAATACCTGATACATATTCTAATAATGATGGTGAAGCTGTATTTAAATCAACACCAACACTATTAACAACATTTTCAACAACGCCACCTAATACTTCGCCAAGACGTTTTTGATTCATATCATGTTGATATTGACCAACGCCAATAGCTTTAGGGTCAATTTTAACAAGTTCTGCAAGTGGATCTTGTAAACGTCTTGCTAAAGAAACTGCACTTCTTAAAGCAACATCATAATCAGGGAACTCTTTAGTTCCTAAAGGTGAAGCACTATAAACGGAGGCACCAGCTTCATTAACAATAACATAATCAATTTTGTGTGGTAATTCGGCTATTAATTCTCTTAAGAATGCTTCAGATTCTCTACCAGCTGTACCATTACCTAAAGCAATCATATTAATATTGTGTTTATTAATTAATGATTTAATAATACGCTTTGCGCCTTCTATGTCTTTTTTAGGTTCAGTTGGATAACATACACCAGTATCAAGAACTTGACCAAATTCATCAACAACCGCTAATTTACAGCCTGTTCTAAAGCCTGGGTCAAATCCTAAAACAATACGATGTTCAACTGGAGCAACCAAAAGTAATTGTTTTAAGTTTTCTTTAAACACAACCATTGATGTTTCTTCTGCTTTTTCAGTTAACTCATTACGAATTTCATTTTCTAAGCTTGGGAAAATTAAACGTTTATAAGCATCATCAATAGCCTCTAAAACATATTTAGATGAGTCCGTGTCTTTATTTACAATTTTAGATTTGATACGTCCTAATATTTCTTCATCATCAATAACAATACTTACTTTTAAGCATTTCATATTTTCGCCACGATTAATAGCTAACACGCGGTGTGGAGCAATACGATTAACTGCTTCTTCATAATTCTTATACATATCAAATGTGCCCTTTTCATCTGGCTCATTCTCTACAGTTTTAATCTTACCAGTACGCATAATAAAGTCTCTAATTTGCTTACGATATTTTGGATCATCACTTACTTGTTCAGCAATAATATCTTCCGCCCCTTGAATAGCGTCTTCTACTGTTAAGACTTTCTTTTCTTCATTAATATATTTTTTAGCTTCTTCTAAAACCACAACGTCTTTATTTAATTCTAATAAAGTTTTAGCAAAAGGCGCTAAACCTTTTTCTTTTGCTACACTAGCACGTGTTTTCTTTTTAGGTTTAAATGGACGATAAATATCTTCTAATTCCGTCATTGTATGAGCGGCATTTAAGGAAGCCATAATTTCATCCGTCATAAAACCTTGTTCTGTGATTGATTTAATAATTGTATCAAGTCTTTCATTAAAACCTTTAATATATTCTAAGCGTGTGTAAAATTTTCTTAATACTTCATCATCAAGACTACCTGTTACTTCTTTACGATATCTAGCAATAAAAGGAATAGTGTTTCCTTCATCTAATAAGCCAATAACAGCATTTACTTGACTTTCTTTAATATTTAATTCTTCACTTAATGTTTTTACTATATCCATGATTTTTACCTCCAATTATAGTCATAAAATATTTCTTGTCGCGTGTTAGAATTTTTATAAGAAAAAGCAATTTTCATTGTTGGTTTTTCTAAGTCACTTATAAAAGTAAAACGGACTTTAGTTTGGTCGCCTAATTTTTCTTTTACTGGTACTAAATTAAGTGTATCTTCGTTAAAAAAGCCAACATTTAACGCACTAATAGTGGCATCGCTAATTCTTTCATCTAACATTAAAATGGTGATATCTTCTAATCTTTCTTTGGCTTCTAAAAACATAATTTCAATTTTATACTGTGTATCTTTATATAAAGTTGATGTACCATTAATGGAAAAAGAAAGTTCATTAGAAACAACATAACTATGTGAATTAAGTTTTTCTAATTGCTGATAATATAAGTCTTTTTTATTACTAGAAGAACATCCAAATAACAAAAAAACTATTGGTATTAATCTTGCTTTTTTCATTCTTATCACCAATAGTTAGTTTATCATATTTACATTAAGATAAATAGTTTATTTTATTAAAAATTCGTATAATTTTAAGTAAATAATTAATCACGAATTTTATAAATAATCATCGCCGAATATGAATAAATTTGATCTCCATCTGTCGTTAAAAAATGAGAGGTTTGATACTTAATATCAATGATGCTTGTATCCACTAATTTCTTGAGCAATTCATTGATATTATTTTCTAAATCCTCTTCATTTTCTTCGTCTATTATTGCCACATTAATCATTTTATCACCATGGCTATTGTAAACTTTTATATTTTAAAAATTTGTCGAAATTATTACTTTACTAAATTTCCCATTGCCAAGGCTATTTGGATGGAATAACCGCCAATAAGAGCGTCAACATCAACCATTTCTCCTACTATGTACATGTTAGGAACTAGTTTAGATTCCATATTTTTAGGATTAATTTCTTTAGTATCAATTCCACCACTAGTAACAATAGCTTCTTCAATTGGCGCTAATTTAAGGAAAGTTAACGGAAAATGTTTCAAATATTTTATAAACCCTTTACGCATTTCTTTGGTAACTGCATTACATGGTAAATTATCTTTAATATTGAGTTCACTTAATATTACCGAACTAACTAAGTAAGGAACAAACGCCGTTAAAGTACGAGATATTTCACGATTACTATTAGCCATAAATTTTTGAACAAGTAATTTATCTAATTCTTCTTCGTTTACTCCTACTTTGAAATCTAATTCCATATTAGTGATTTCTTCGCGGTTAATGTAACTAGACATATTTTTAACAACATGCCCGCTAATACGATCTTTATAAAATTTAATATTGCCATTTAAAGATTTTGAAAAGTTTTTACCAACTACTTTAAAACCAATTCCATCAAAAGAAAAACCATCTAATTTTTCTAGAAATTTATCTTTTAAATAAATATCACATAAGCTTGATCGAATCGGAACAATTGTATGTCCAAATTCTTTAGCAAATAAATAACCATTACCTGTACTGCCAGTTAATGGATAACTTTTTCCGCCACAAGCCAAAACTAATTTGTCAGACACAAAAGCATTATGCGGAACTTCCACTACGAATTTGTTATCTTCTTTATAAACTTTACTTACTTTATTATTAAGTAAAAATTTCACATTATACTTTTGGCATTCATTAACTAAAGCATCAACTATTGTTTGGGATTTTAAAGATTTAGGATAGACACGATTATCTTCTTCAATAGTTGATTCTACGCCTAATGAAGCAAAGAAATCTACCGCATCTTGACTAGAAAAGTGATATAAAGCTGTTTTTAAAAAATTAGCATTTCGAACAACACCTTTTAAAAAGTCGTTAACTGGTAATAGTTTAGTATAATTACATTTACCATTACCAGTAATCAATAGCTTTTTACCTATTTTTTCATTGCCATCAATAACAATTACATCAACATTTTCTTTAGCTAGCGATAGAGCCGCCATCAAGCCACTAGGACCGCTTCCTATAACAATGGCGTTCATTAGTTAGCCACCACACTAACGATTTTATTTTTAATTACGATAACTTTACGAACTGTAAGTCCGGTAGTGTGTTTTATAACATTTGGTGCAGATAATGCCGCATTACGAATTTCTTCTTCACTAGCATCAACACTTACGACAATGGTATCACGAACTTTACCATTAACTTGAACCGCTAAAGTCATTTCTTTTTTCACTAATTTAGCTTCATCACATTTTGGCCATGGCTCATAAGCGATAGTATTGTTATGACCTAATTTCTCCCACATTTCTTCGCCAACATGAGGAATTATACAACTAATCATTTTTACAAATCCTTCTGCGTATTCACGTGGTAATTTATTGACACGATATACTTCATTAATAAATATCATCATTTGTGATATAGCGGTATTAAATGCTAAGTTTTCATAATCTTCAGTAACTTTCTTTACTGTTTGGTGATAAATCATATCAAGTTCTTTTACTTCTTCATCAACGATAATATTAGCATCAACAATAATACGATATACACGATCAATAAATTTATGAGCACCTTCTACTCCTTGATTTGACCAAGGTTTACTTGCTTCAAGAGGTCCCATAAACATTTCATATAATCTTAACGTATCAGCGCCATGGTCACGCACAATATCACTTGGATTAACCACATACTCAGGGAATCTTTTACCCATTTTAATGCCATTAGTGCCTAAAATCATACCTTGGTGCACTAATTTTTTGAAAGGTTCATCAAAAGAAATATAGCCCTTATTATGTAAGAATTTGGTCCAAATACGGGAATAAATTAAGTGACCTACTGCGTGTTCTGGTCCACCAATATATAAATCAACTGGTAACCAGTGATCTAATAATTTCTTATCAGCAAAACATTTGTCATTATTTGGATCAACATAACGCATAAAGTACCAACTTGATCCTGCTGAACCAGGCATTGTCGAAGTTTCACGTACTCCTTTGATACCATTATGATCATATTGTTTCCATGTAGTAGCGTTTTCTAAAGGTGCTTTGCCATTTTTTCCGCGATAATCATCAAGTTCTGGTAAAACTAAAGGAAGTTCATCATCACTTAATGGATAAATCTTTCCATCATAACCATGTACTACTGGAACTGGTTCACCCCAATAACGTTGACGAGCAAAAATCCATTCACGGAATTTAAAGTTAACTTTCTTTTCACCAATTTTATTTACGCTTAAATATTCAAGCATTTTCTTAATAGCGTCTTCTTTATTTAAGCCATTTAAGAAACCAGAATTAATATGTATGCCATCTTGAGTATAAGCTTCTTTAGTAATATCTCCGCCTTCTAAAACTGGAATAATTTCTAGATTAAACTTTTTAGCAAAAGCATAGTCTCTTTCATCATGTGCAGGCACGGCCATAATAGCGCCAGTGCCATAAGTAGATAAAACATAATCCGAAATGTAAATTGGAATATGTTTGTTATTAACTGGGTTAATGGCATACTTTCCAATAAAGCAACCAGTTTTTTCTTTATTTAAAGACGTTCTTTCTAATTCAGACTTTTTACTAGATGCTTTAATGTATTCTTCAACTTCATCTTTTTTATCTTCACTAACTATTTTTCTTACTAAAGGATGTTCAGGAGACAAAACGCAATATGTTGCACCAAATAAGGTATCACAACGTGTTGTAAATACCACAAAACTTTCATCACTATCCCCTACTTTAAAAGTAACAAGCGCTCCTTCACTTCTTCCAATCCAGTTACGTTGCATTTCTTTAGTTGATTCTGGCCAATCAATACGATTAAGTCCTTCTAATAATTGATCACCAAAACTAGCTTGGTCAATAACCCATTGCTTTAAGTTTTTACGAATTACTGGGTATCCGCCACGTTCGGATTTTCCATCAATTACTTCATCATTAGATAGAACAGTTCCTAATTCTTCACACCAGTTTACTGGCATATCAATGTATTTAGCGTATCTTGCTAAATAAAGTTGTTTAAAAATCCATTGTGTCCATTTATAAAATTTTGGATCACTTGTTACAATTGTTTTGCTCCAATCGTAATCAAAACCTAATTCTTTTAATTGCTTAGTAAATGTAGCAATATTAGCTTCAGTAAATCCTTCTGGATGATGATTGGTTTTAATTGCATATTGTTCTGCTGGTAAACCAAATGAATCATATCCCATTGGATGAAGGACATTAAATCCTTGCATTCTTTTCATTCTTGAAACAATGTCAGTTGCGGTATATCCTTCTGGGTGTCCAGCATGTAAACCAACACCAGATGGATAAGGGAACATATCAAGAGCGTAAAACTTTGGTTTAGAAAAATCATAAACATCTGTTTTAAATGTTTGATTTTCTTCCCAATATTTTTGCCATTTCTTTTCTACTGCAGCAAAATCATATCCCATAATTTGAAATCCTCCTAAAAAACAAAACGCCCCATTAAGGACGTTAGATATTTAAAAATAGTTAATTATTATTAACGCCATAGATATTATTACTTTTATAAAAAGTAAAGTCAACAATTTTTACTTATATTAAAAGTATAATTTATGGATTTATTATGCTATAATTTGTTTCGAAAGAAGGAAAAACTATGATTATTATTAATGTTAAAAACTATGGAAAAATCGAATTGGAATTAGATTATAAAAATGCCCCTAATACATGCGCTAATTTTGTAAGCCTTGCAAGATGCAATTTTTATAATGGATTAACTTTCCACCGTGTAATTAAAGGATTTATGATTCAAGGCGGTTGTCCAATTGGAAATGGAACAGGTGACCCTAATTACACTATTAAAGGTGAATTCAAACATAATGGATTTAATAACGAATTAAGTCATAAACGCGGTGTTATATCTATGGCTCGTGCTATGAACAAAGATTCAGCAGGAAGTCAATTTTTTATCATGCATAAAGATGGTGAATTTTTAGATGGTGATTATGCAGCTTTTGGTAAAGTAATTGAAGGCATTGAAGTTGTTGACGCTATTGCTCGTGTTAGAACTTCTCCTAGTGATCGTCCTTATGAACCAGTTGTTATTGAAAGCATCGAAGTAATTGATGAACCAGATAATAAAGTGGAAAAATTAGAAAAATAATAAATCTAAACGATTTTTAAATTCTTGAATAAACTTTTCTTCGTCATCCGTGACATAAGTCATGGAAATGCGAATATAATGACCTTCTTCATCATAAGGAATAGTCATTATTCCAAAATTTTCTAATAAGTACATTGCAAATTCTTTAGCACTATGAAATACATGTCCTTTAATTTCTGAAGGAATTTTAACATAAAGATAAAAAGTTGCGTAAGGAATATATGCGTATAAGCCGTGTTCAAATAGAATCATGGCTATTTTTTTCATTCTTTTTAAGTATAAATTGCTTAACTCTTCACTTATCTCATCGTGATCTAAGGCAACAGATGCCGCTAATTGGATTGGGATATATTGGCCACTATCAAAGTTATTTTTAAGTTCTTTAATCATATTAAGTAGCTTTTCATTTCCGGCTACAAATCCAATACGAAATCCAGTCATGTTATGGCTTTTAGATAACGTGTATATTTCAATTCCGACATCTTTTGCTCCATCTATACTTAAAAAAGCAGTTGGTTTTTGATAATGAATTCCAATATAAGCAGCATCATTTACAATAATAAAATGATATTTTTTAGCGTATTTTATCGCTTCTTTATAAAATTTTTCATCAACAGTTGTGCCCGTAGGATTATGAGGAAAATTCAAATTAAGGATTTTCGTCTTTTTCCAAATATCTTCACTAATACTAGTTAAATCCAGACAAAAATCATTTTCTTCTTTAAGAGATAAATAAGCAATATGCGCTCCTTTTAATTCAGCGGAACGTTCTAAAATTACATAACTTGGTTTAAGTGTTACGACATAATCATCTTCATTCAGGAACATGAAAGGTAACATAGCTAATAAAGATTTTGCTCCCATAATATGAGTGATTTCTTTATCATTTACTTCTACATCAAAATTACGTTTTAAATAAGAAATTGCACTATCAATAAAACGTGTTTTATCGTTATCGGCATATTTATGATATTTAGAATCATCTAAATTATTTTTAAGTGCATCTAAAATAAGTTGATTTGGCATAGATTTTTCTTCTCCTACACCAAAGTCCATTAATTTCATTGGTCCATTATAATTAGCTTTTAATTTTAAAATTTCTTGAAATCGATTATAAAATATTTTGTCAAAATCTTTAATTATTAAATCATTAAAGTCCATTATATATTTCTCCTTTATAAATAAAATTAACTTTGCCAAATAAACATAACTTATTTCCTAGTTTTTCAATATGGTAATTACCACCTAGTGAGTGAAAACTTAAGACATTTTTAATATATTTTTTATCATGTAAATAAGCAAATGCGCAAAGTGAAGCACTACCACAAGAGTTGGTAATTCCAACACCATTTTCATATGTTAATATTTGTACTTCATCATCATTTAATATTACTAAATTACTAACATTCATACCTTTGAATTTTTCGCTTTTTCCATCTTTAATTAAGGAACTTTTAGATAAAAAATCCACTACTTTTACGGCATGAATATTATTAATATTATAAATATAATAATTATCTATTTTTGTTTTAAATAATGGATAATCTACTAAAGCATAGTACTCATCATTAGACACTCCGGCATAAGCAACAAAATTATTATTGACGATTATTTTATATTCATCTTTAGCAATACGCAAAATATTATGTAAAAAATATCCGACAATTTTTAGTCCATTTCCACACATCTTAGCTTTACTTCCATCAGCGTTATAGATATCCATGGCAATATCATATTTTTTATCTTTATATAGAATTATGATTCCATCTGCTCCAATAGAAAAATGTTGCTTACATAAATTTTTTACGTCTTCTAAACAAAAATCTTCTTCGTAAAGTAAGATAAAATCATTACCCATTGATTCAAATTTATAAAATATCATAATA
>CALBGF010000191.1 GCA_937893635.1 uncultured Mollicutes bacterium
CTTCCAGGAACACAAGTATTTTGTAAATATTCCATAGAACTATTTCCAGATTCATTAACCATTTCTAAGAATTTTTTAATTTTACCATTCTTTAAATTTCTAAATCCTTTTTTAACTCTTTCATTTTCATCATAGAAGTGAATTGCTCTTAATATTGCTCGATCAGAAACAACTTTTCTTAATTCTGGTAAAGCCGCATAAAATTCTTCTTTTTTAACTTTAGCAAGTACTTTTTTATGGAAATATTTAGCAACACTTTTCATTTCTTCTGGTATTGCGGCATAATGACTTGTCAAATTAGAATGATCGCCACCAGTATTAGTAATAACAATATGATATGGTTCAATGTTAATATTTAAATGTTCAATAACTGGTTTATTAAGATTTTTAAAATTAATAAGGTTAACACCACCAAAAGCAACACCACATTGATCTAATAATCCACATGGTTTACCAAAATATTCTTTTTCTGCGAATTGGCTAACTTTTGCCATATCATAACGATCCATAGAATCATTGTTATAATAGAAATTCTCAATTTCTGCGATTAAGCATTCAAAAGCTGCTGAAGAAGATATTCCAGATCCTGCTGGAAGAATTGAATCAGCATAAGCTTTAAATCCACCAATATGATAACCTAATTCTTTTAATTCAAATAATACGCCTTTAATGAGTGCGGCATTTGTTCCTTCTTCTTCTTTTACTTTTTGAAGATTATTTAAATCTATTTTAGTTTCACCATAATTTTCCGAAATTAAAATTACTTCATTTTCATATTTTGTTACAGCGGCCATAATATCTAAATCAACAGCGCCTACTAAAACTAAACCATTATTATGATCCGTATGATTTCCTAAAATTTCCATTCTTCCTGAAGAAGAAAATAAATCAGTGGAATCACTATTAAAGTTTTCTTTAAATGCTTTTTTTAATTTGTTTTTTCTATTTTCTAAATCCATAAATAATGCACCTCGCACGCATTAATATGATAGTAAAAAAAATGATAAATTTCAATGAAAATAAACATTTAAAAATATCATTTTTGACTAGTAATAAAAGTTCTTTTTATAAATATAAATAATAGCTTATTTAACTGGAAACATTATTGATAATGAGAATACATTGTTAGCCACATTAACATTTAAATCACCATCATATTTATTAACCACAAGTTGAATAGATTTCATACCAAAGCCATGATAATCTTTATCTTTTTTAGTCGTTAATGGTAATCCATTTTCGCCTAAAACAATATCTCCATCATAATAATTATCAACACTAATTGATATGAAGGAATTAATATTTTTAACAATTAAACTAATATGTCTTTTATCAACATCTTTGATTTTAGATACAGCTTCAATTGCGTTATCAATGATATTTCCAAACAATGAATAAAGGTCAGCTTTATCAATAAAAGAAAGTTTAGAGCAATCCGCTAAAGAAGTTAATTTAATACTCTTTTTTTGACAAATTAGACTTTTTTCTGAAAGAATTAAATCTAATGCTTCATTACCTGTTTTAATAGTGGAATCATAAATATTAATAACATTTTCTAATTCTTTTACTAATTTAGAATCCATTTGTCCATTTTTAGCATATTCCATTAATTGATGCTTTAAATCATGACATTTCACATTAATTATATCTACATTCTCTTTACTTTCTTTATATTGATCTTCCGCTTGTTTTAATAAATGCATGGTAGTTTGTAATTCGGATTTTAAATGTTTATTAATGGCTAAAGAAAATTGCATATATAAAACCATAGAACAACAAAGTAAATTGTAAATACAACTTACAATGGAATAAGTTTTGCTATATCCGTCTCGTATATAAATAATAACGGCATTTAAAACAATATCCACTAATAAGACAATACCCGCAATAATTACCATGGAATAGTTTTCAATAATTAATTCTCTTTTATTGATACGTTTACCTAATATGGCATAAACCACCCAATAAATAGCAAGATAAATATCTAAATAAATAAAACCATAAAACAAAGATTCCAGTGATAACTTAGAAAAATCTATAACATTATTGCCATATAATCCTAAAGTTGGAGAAATAACCATATTAAAACTATTCACAATTAAAGAATATACTTCATGAGCAAAATGTTGCATTGTATAAGCAGTAATACCAATAAAGAAAACAATACGGAAAGAAATTTCATAAACAAAAAATAAAGAAACTAAACAGTATAGAAATAAAACTAAAAACATCATTGATGTATAAATAGAATTAGTTAAATCAGGAGGAATAGGAAAACCTGCTGCTAAAACAAGGCAAACTAGTGATGATAAAATAAGTCTTAAAACAAAGTGATTTTTATGTACTTGTTTAAAAGAAAATAAATGCATAGCAACAAGAATTTCTAAAACAAATATTAATTTATAGAAAAACAATTCTGATAAAACGTACATTAGTGTTCACCTCTTGCCATACTACTTCTTAAATAGTTATTTAATGCGTGTAAAAAAGCTTTGTGACGTGGATGAGATATTTGTAATTTAGTACCATCGACATAAACAGTAAAATCTTCTATTTTTTCCACATATTTCAAATTAACCAAGTAACATTGATTACAAAATTCAAATGGTAAATCCATTAATTCATCTTTGACTTTTTTTAAACTTCCTGTCGCAACCAAATTACCATTAATTGTATGATAAATTAAAGAGTGATTAATTACTTCAATATATTTAATATCAGAAGTTTTAATCTTAGTAGCGGTTATTTTATTTTTAACAAGTAAATAACTATCATTATTCTTTTTAAAATAATCTATAACTCGACGGAGTTTTAAAGAAAAACTATTATAAGAGATTGGTTTTAAAATAAAATCAAAAGCATTTACTTCATATCCTTTAATCGCATATTGCGCTAAACTTGTCACAAACACAATCATTACTTTATCATCTATTTTTCTTATTTCTCTTGCCGCGGTCATTCCATCCATAATTGGCATATTTATATCCATAAAAATCAAATCATAATTAGAAGAAAATTGATCAATAAAAGACTTTGCATTCTCAAAGCAAGAAATGCAAATATCAAAGTTATTTTTCTCAAAAATTTCTTTTACATAGTTTTCAAGTTCTTGAGATATATTTTTTTCATCTTCTACGATTGCAATATTTATCATACTTTTATTATAACTTTCTTTTTTTTATTTTTAAATGAAATCATTAAAGTGCGTGAAAGAGGAAGTGCTTTTTTAGCACTCCCTCTTAGCAAAACTCGACTTACTTAAGCTATAGTTTTAGGGGATAAAACTTTAATACAATCAAAGTTTCCACATCCACCAGTAATGGTAAATACTAATGTATTTTCTCCTTTGTTTAAATCAATAATAGCTAATTCAAATTCTTTGTAATGTGCCCAGTTAGCTTCTGCGTCTTCATAATGAGTAGGAATTTCAACTTCTTTACCATTTAATGTAATAGTAAATGGATTATCAGTATTAGAACCTAAAGCCATAACTACAAACAATTTAGCTTTAGCCGCTTCACTAGCATTTAATGTAAATGTAATGGTAGCATTATAGTTATTACAGACATTACCAAGAGCTTTTCCATTACTAGCATTAGCATCATCATTAACGGCAATACCATTAGTGAAAGTAGCATTTTCACCTTCAAATGTGTATGTTTCACCAGTTATTTCGTAATATGATTCAACAGCATTTGCAGCACTAATTTCAATGTAATCAAAGTTAGTCATTGCGCCATCCGCGGCTTTAAGAACAATTTCATTAACACCAGCTTTTAAGTAAACACCTTTAATTACAAAGTCTGTCCAAGCACCCCAACCATATGAGGCCGGTGTATTAAATTTTGCATCTCCATTATAGAATAATGGATTTCCATTAACTGTAACTTCTTTATAGTTAACTTTCATGGCTAAGCGATCACTACCAACAATAGCAGAAACAATCTTTAAATCAACAAATTGACTTTGACTTGAAGTAATTTGATAGTTAATTTCTGAACCAGTTCCAATTTGTCCAACATGTGAACCGCCACTTGCATTAAGATTTGCTTCACTTGCAATAACACAATTAGTTAATGTGGCTTCTGTTCCTTCAAAGCGATAATCAGTTTTTTCACTAGCACTAGTGAAATATACATCATTATCCGCATAAACTGAAATATAGTCAACATTAGTCATAGCATTACTAGTTGCCACTAATTTAATGACGTTAGCACCTTCATTAAGGGCAACATCTTTAATAATTAATTCGCCCCAGTTATTCCAACTTCCAAACGAGCCTAAAGTTGTAAATTCATCATCACTTGTAATAGCATTCCCATTAACTTCAAGAGTGAAATTAGAAGCAAGTTTTAATCTATCCGTTCCAACAATAATCATACGTAATTGTAAACTTACTGTTTGATTTGCATCTGAGGTAACATTAAATGTTAATTTAGAACTACCATTAATTCCACCAACATGGTTATTACCGCTAGCGCCATTATTCTCTGTACCAACAGAACAGTGCTCTAATTGAGCGTATTCAGCTTCTAGGCGATATTCTGTGCCACTAACCACTGGTACTTCTTTTTTAATTTCTACTTTTGTTTCTGATACAATTTTAATGTAATCAAAGTTTCCACATCCACCAGTAATAGTAATAACAATTTCATTTTCACCTTGAATTAAATTTAATAACGCTACTTTAAATTCCGTAAAATGATGCCAGTTTGCACCACTATCTTTATAAGTAGTTGGAATTTCTAATTCTTCTCCGTTTAAGCTTATTTTAAATGGATTTTCCGTATTAGCGCTACCTAAAGCCATATTTACATATAATGTTGCATTCTTAGCTTCTTCAGCACTAACTTTATATGTAATAGTGGCCCCATTATTATTAAAGCAATTTCCTAAAGCATTACCATTTCTAGCGCCGCTTTCTTCACTAACATTAAAGTAACCACTAGAACCGCCACCTAATATAGCATCATCATGTTCAAAATAATAACTTTCTCCAGTTCCATCAGGTATTTCTAATGTATACCATTTAACTAGTTTATCGGCTTTAATAACTATTTCATCAAAGTTAGTTTGAACATCTTTAACACCAGTAAATATAATAGTATTTTTTCCTTTAACAAGATTAATACCATTGAATATTATTTTACCAAAATTGAAATATCCGTAATTTTCGGATGCTTCAATAGAATCATCTTTTAAGTTATCTAATGTCGTTCCGTTAACATTGATTGAAAAATATTTAGCAAAGTTAAGACGATCAGCGCCCACTACTGCAGCAACAACTTTTAAATCAACTGTTTGGTTATCTTCAGAATTTAAGACAAATTTAATTTCTGAACCTTCACCGATTTGACCCACTAATTGTCCGTTACTTGCTTGATCACTACTTGAAGCAGCACAAGCACTTAAGCTAGCATCTTCTGCTTCTAGATTGTATTCATTTTGATATTTGCTAACAAATACATTAACTTGAGCAGTTTTATTTCCATCTTCAGAAGTTACAGTAACAGTGGCTTTGCCTTCTTTAAGAGCTTTAATTAAACCACTATCAGAAACACTAACAACATCGTTATTAACACTATACTTAACTTTCTTATTAGTGGCATTATTAGGTAAGACATTAACATTTAATTGTTTTTCTTCACCAACTTTTAATTCATTGTTTGCTAATTCTGCATTAATAGATGCAACATCCACCTTAGTACTTGTTGATGTTGAAGTACTTGGTTTACTAGTGGAAGTTGATGTACTAGTAGATATAGAAGTACTTGGCTTGCTTGTAGAAGTTGAATTGTTATTTTGGCAGCTACTTAAACAAGTAACTGCTCCTAATAACACAGCAATAGATAAAACGGCATTTTTCATTTTTGAGTTTTTCATTTTTTTATTTACCTTTCTGCTTGCGCAATTTCAATATTTCCTGACGCATAATAAATATCTAAAGATCTTAAGTTATAACCTTGAGTAGAAGCATGAACCATCTTAAATGTATTTTTACCTGGTTTGGCTTTTAAGTATGCAATAGTGGAGAATGTATAATCTGCATATCCTCCCATTTGTATTGATGTTGCTCCTTCAGTAAAGAATATTTCGCCATCAAATGTCATATCCCATACAGCATCAAATCTTAATCCTGGTTTATTTAAACTATGTTCAATTGCTAAACGAACATAAGTTTCTTCAGTTGATGTAAATGACCAAATTACTGTTTGTCCATTATTAACAGAATCAATATAGCCAATACATTGTTCGTTAGGTGCATCGTTCCAAATATTATCATTTGAATTATGGAATTTTAAAACCTTATCATCTTTACCATAAAGGTTAGTCTTCTTCCAACCGTCTTCTCTTTTATGAAGACAATCTTCATAATTGCTTGTATAATCCGTACAATATCCATCTGCATCTTTATGTTCACAAAGATGTTCTTCATATCCAGTTGCGTTACCTAATTCAATTTTAGTGCTACTTATAATAGATAAAGATTTAAAGTTAAATTGTTGACTATCATCACGTGGATTTACAATTTTAATTTCGTTTTCGCCTTTCTTTAGGTTAATACATCCTACATAATAATCGGTCCAATCAAACCATTGAGAGAATCCTGTATTACCTGGCACATAAGCGCGAGAAATTATTTGTTCATTATTTACATATAATTCAACTGTGTTAGTAATACTAACTGGGTCAAACATACGAGAAATTGTTGCGCCTAAACAAGCTACTACATCATCACTTGAGACAATAGAATAAACGATTTCTGAACCTTTATTAGTGTTGAAGTTATCTACATATCCTCCATCAATATCATTAGGAACACGGACAATATCTCCACGAGTTCCTGGCACTAACTTAACTCTTTTGTTTGCAGCAGAATATGTGTATTTTGCGCGACCATTTAAGTCATAGCATTTTTCTTTACATGCTTCTTCTTCACAAGACATATCTAAGCATTTTCCACATGTAAAACATTTCATTGTACATTCATGTTTGATAATAGGGTCATCATCTGGATTCCAGTCTGGTTTAGTCCAGTTACCAGACCATTCTTCATTATCACCAATAACGGAACCACTATTATCTGATTTATTACAACCAGTTACCATACCAAGCATTGTTAATGAAACTAAAAGAAATTTGATATGTTTATCTTTCATAATCTACATCGCTCTCTTTCTTTTTATTAACTAGAATAAATGAAGCAATTGTTAATCCTAAGCAAGCGGCAGTAATAACTCCAGTACCAATACTTGCACTTGTAATTACTTTCTTCCACCAAGGAGTAATTTCGACGATTTTTACCCCTGATTTTAATCCGTTCATTGTATTAGAATGAACTTGGGCATATAAGTTATGCTTAGCTGCTTCTCTAATTGCTTGAGCAACAACTGGATTATTTTTATATTCTCCAAATTCGTTACCTTCTTTACCCATCATCCATAAATCTTGTCCAGCAACAACGCCATTAACAAGAGCCATTTTATGAGTCATAAAATCCGCTGCACCAGCATCAGTTTCAATAACGCCTTTATAACCCCATTCATTTCTAAGCACATTAGTTAATAATCCTTTGTGGGCTCCAGACCAAGTACAACCAATTCTGTTAAATGATGACATTAGCCCTACTGTTGAATCATTAGTAATTGCATATTCGAATGCTCTTAAATAGTTTTCACGAATTGTTTGTTCATTAGCCCAAGTAGCAACACCATATCTATTTCTTTCTTGATCATTTAATAAGAAGTGTTTTGCAAAAGTAATAATACCTTTTGAAGATAATCCTTTAAGTTCAGCATCAAGCATTAATCCACTTAATACCCCATCTTCACTATAATATTCAAAGTTTCTTCCAGAGAAATTACTACGATGGATATTAGCGCCTGGTCCATAAATTCCGGTGTATCCTTCGGACATCATTTCCATACCAAATGCTTCGCCCATTGTTTCAATTAATGATAAGTTAAATGTTGTAGCCATTAATGTTTGACCTGGATAAGCAATAGTATTTTCCGCTAAACGCATACCAGCTGGACCATCCATTGATTTAGCACCTGGTGCATTAATTGAAGTTGCTCCCGCAATCGCGTTTGCACCATATAAAACAAGTTTACATTGTTCTTCAAATGTGGTTTGATCCATTAAATCTTCCCATTTTTTATCATCTGCGTCATCATACATTACATCAATTAGTGATAATCCATTATCTTTTCCATATGTTGGCATTTTAGCGCCTTCTGTATTTTTAACATCAACACTTTCTAATGTATATTGCATATCTTCAATCATATTAGCATTTGTACATTTAATAACAGGTGCACTTGTTGGATAAGTATCTTTCCAATTTTTTCTTGATAAATAAGTAATATGTTGATCAGTAGTATTTTCATAAAGATTTAAATCAGCATTATCAAATTGATTGGTAATTTTTTCGTTAGTCTTTTCACTTACAGAATAAGTTTCAAAATCATCTTCTTCTTTATTAACTAAATGAGTAAAACTTGCATTACCTTCATTATCATAATAACCACCACTTGCTCCTTTAGCTTTTAAAATATTGTTCAAAGCATCATGCGAATTTAAACCAGTTGCAAAATAATAATTACCTTTTTCTAAAATATAAGTCTTTTTATTATAAGAATCATAAGACGCTAATTCTTTTTCTTTAATACTGACATTAAGTGTAACTTCTTCATTTGGTGCTAAACGTTTAGTTTTCGCAAATCCCACTAATTCAACCGCAGATTTTTCAATTCCATAAGTCTTATCATATTCGGTATATGGTTTTTGTAAATAAACTTGGAATGTATCTTGGCCATATTTATCTTCAGAAATGTTTTTTATTTTTAAACTACAATTATAAATTCCATTATTATATGTAACTTTAAAGTCTTTTCTTTCAAATTTAGCATAACTTGAGCCATATCCAAATGGGAACGCAACTTCTTGATTATATGTCCAAGAATCCGTAGAATTCTTAACACCAAAGTTTCCAATTGCATTACCTTGATTTAAAACTTGATCTTCGTATCTTGTTTCATAATATTTATAGCCAACATAAATACCTTCTTGATAAACAATATATTTAGTATTATGTGTATATGTTGTTGTAGCAGGTAATGAATTATATTCACTATAAGTAAAGTCACCTTGGTTAACAGTACTTGGTGCACTATAATTATCAAATAAATAAGTATCCGCTAAATGACCTGATGGATCTAATTTACCTGATAAAACATCCGCAAGTGCTCTAAATGATGATGTTCCGCCATTTCCAGACCATAAACAAGCATCAATATCAAATTTAGAAATATTCTTAAATTGCATTGGATTTGCAGTATTAAGAACTAAAACAACATTCTTGACTTTACCTTGTTTTTTATATTCCATCAAATTATTTAATATTTCAATTTCATCATTAGTTAAATCAGAATAATTACCATTAACGCTTTCTGGGGTATTAAAGTTTAAATCACCATTTTCGCTACCATTTCTAGATATAATCATAATCGCGGCGTCGCCATATTTCGTAATAGAACTATCAGAAACAGATTTAACATCAGCAAATTTAACTTCATTAACACTAAATTCGACTACGTTTAAGTCACCATTAGGAAAACTATTAAACATTTTCCATTTTTTACCCATCCCAGCAATTTCATAACGATTATATAAATCACTATTAACATTAATGCCATTTGATTCTAAGCATTGTTTTAAACTATCATTAGTATTAGATGCATGTGAGCCACTACCTTCACCACTAGTAATATAATTGCTTGGTAATTGGCTTGTTCCAAATAAAGAAATGTTAGAGTTTTCTTTTAAAGGTAATGCATCGTTATTATTCCATAATAAGACACTACCTTCTGCATCCACTCTTTTAGTAACATCTCTAATATAAGAATTTAAACCATCTTTATTCCATTTTTGTTGAAATTCATATTTACCAGTTTGTTCATTTTTATGCCAACGATATTGCATAAAATCAGATTTATAATACATAACATCTGGTGTATCATTTGATGAATCATCAACTCTTATAAAAGGATTAATATTTAAGAATGAATTAATTTGACCACTATATTGATTAGCAATTTGCCCACCAACAACTACGGCACCAAGCATTAAGCCCCAGAATGTTGTGGATAATCCCCAAAATGATCTTTTAAATATGTTCATTTTCATTCTTTTTTTCTCCTTTTTTTCTTAATATAAATAGCACTAGAAATCCGATAAATCCCACAATCATTAAAATATCGAAAATAAATAGTGTTGTTTGCCACCAACTATCAAATAATGTGGCTACTTGTCCTGTTGTTGCAGCGATTTGTGAAAAAATGATATAGCATATTACCACAATTGCTGTTGCGTAAAATGCAAAAATTCCACATAAGCTTGCAAAAACACCCCATGGTATTTTTTTCTTCATGGTTTCCTCCTTTAAGACTTAGCAGTAAGTAAGCCCTACCAAAAATATATAAGAAATCGCTTTCATGATAAATATGTAATGCGTAAACTTACTTTGAAATTCGTAAGCTTATAAAAAAAGTACAAGGTCGATAACAACTCTTGTACTATTTTAATAATGATTTATATACTTCTTTTATTTGTTTTCCAACACGAGATATTTCTCTTTCTGTTGCTACTTTATATCCTTCTTCAACTATCGCACTTAAATCATTATTTAAGGCATAATTAATTTTTTCAATAAATTCTTCATTCGTTTTAGCTTTTAAGCAATTTTTATTATCCACTAACCAAGGGTCAAATACACCAATATCACGAACTAAAAGTGGTGTTTTACTTGCTAAAGCTTCTAAGGCAACAATGCCTTCTGTTTCTTCAAATGATGGAAATAAAACTAAATTAGATGCTAAATAAGCACCTTTAATTATATCTCCATCAATATATCCTGGCATAATTACATTACTTGGTCTATTTTTAATTGCGCGTAATATTTTTAAAGGAACTAAGATTCTTGCTAGATTACCAAACCAAATAAATTTAACATTAGGCATTTTTCTAGCAATTTCAAAGAAATCCAAGATTCCTTTACGCTCAAAAAATAGTCCCACACCCATAACAACTTTATCATTTTCTTTGATGTTAAAAAATTCTTTGAATTTCTTTACTTTTTCTTCTTTATAACTATATTCATCTAAATCTATACCATTACTTATCGCATATACTGGGCATTTAACAAATGGATAATTTTCAATTAATTTTTTAGAATAAGGAGTCGGTGTTATAATAACATCCGCTTTAGAATACATTCTTTTAAGCATATTGTCGAATGCTGGTTCTATTACTTTATATAAACGAAACGATTTACGAAAATCTTCAAAAGTAGAATGGCCATGAACCACAACTTTTTTACCTTTTTTATGACATTTTTTTAATAATTTTTGCGAGCGAAGAAAATAGGTATTAATATGGGCAATATCAAAATTATCTTTTTTATTTAAAGTAAATTCAACATCATTAGTGGATAAAGCTTTCATTTGATGGCGAAGTGCTCGCCCAATACCGCTTTTTTTCAAAGCATTTTCATTTTCAAAATATAATAATGTTTTCATAATTAATCAATATTAATTGTACTTGATACAATATAATTAGGGCGGCCTTTAACTTCATCATAAATTCTTCCAATATATGCGTTAGTTAAACCATTAGTAACTAAAATAATTCCGCCAATTAAAGCAATACTTGGGAATATCCAAGCCACTAAAGGAAGAGAAATTTTAACAGCCACTAAAACTATAAAAGTAATAAAAGTAATTAATGAAGCAAATATAAAGAATAATCCTAATTTTAACGCTATTTTTAATGGATACATGCTATTAGCAATAATGCCATCTTCGGCAAGACGTACCATCTTTTTAACAGTCCATTTAGTAACCCCGGCACTTCTTTCTGGACGATCAAATTCAATTGAAGTTTGTTTAAAACCAACCCAAGTAGCTAAAGCACGTAAATATCTATTATGTTCTGGTAATGCTAAAATAGCGTCCACAACTTTACGATCATAAAGTTTAAATTCACCTGTATCAGTTGGGATGTCCATATTGGTAATTTTACGTAAAAAACGATAATAACAATGGGCAGTAACTTTTTTAAATATTGTTTCGCCTTTTCTTTTTTTACGTTTTCCATGAACTACTTCAAAACCTTTTTTCCATTCTTCAATCATTTGGATAGCAACACTTGGTGGATCTTGTAAATCAACATCCATAATAATAACTGCTTCTCCTTTAGCGTAATTTAAAGCCGCTAATTCGGCTGCTTGTTGTCCAAAATTTCTTGAAAAGCTAATAACTTTGACTCTTGAATCTTTTTTAGCTAAAGAAGTTAGAATTTCTAAAGATTTATCTTTACTTCCATCATTAACAAAAACTATCTCATATTCCTCGTTAAGCGGTCTGATAGTTTTAGTCATAGTTTCATAAAATAATTCAACAACTTCTTCTTCATTAAAAACTGGTACTAAAATTGAATATTTTGGTAGCATATATTTTCCTCCTTAGAAATCATAAAAAGCAATAATTGGTTTTTTAACTTGAATATATTCTGAACTGCTTTTAAATCCAAATGCATAATAAGCATTAGGAATATTAGGCATATCATAAGTAAATGTTTTTCCACTTACAGTAGGTAATAAATTAGAAGCAATAGTGATTAATTCGTAAGTTTCCCCTTTATCAACGCTATACATTAAATACATGTTAGTATAAGCTTTAATATCATCATATTTAAATGTTACGCGCTTTATATTAGTAAGTTCTCCTTCGAAAATTAAGGCAGCAACTTTAAGAGTAGTGGCTAAATCTTCTTCTTTAATATCCATTGCTAATCCTACACTTTTATAATTACTTAAATTAGCATAAACAAGAGAAGGACTATTCTTAGAAGTTGCCGTTCCTAATGTAAGGCCATTAGAGGCACTTGCCACATTAGCTTTTACTAATATCGTTTTATCGTTATAAGTGATTTCTTTACTCACATCTTTTTTATAAGTATTTCCACTAGATAATGAATCAGCGTTATATAAAAATTGTGGTAAATCTTCTACAACTTCTACTTTTATTTTGTTCACAATATTTTCACTAGCAATAGTAATTACTGATTTTCCTATTTCTTTTGCTATTATTTTATTTTCAGAAATAGTGGCAACACTTTCATTACTAGAAGTAAAAGTCAAATTATGATTTAAAGTAGGAAAACATTTAGTTTGAATTTCTTTACTAGTATCTTTAGCTAAGGTAATACTCTTTTTATCTATGCCAATATAATTTAATTTAATTTCATCATAATTATTATTAAGATCAATTAATGCACCTTCACCATCATAAGAACTATCAAAACACATTCTTGCAAATTCTTGATGATCAATAAAGACATTGCGGTTATGTTGTAGTTTTTGTCCTTCTTTATTACGATTCATTTCTAAATAATTAACAGGATCTAAATCATTCCAAGATAATAATAAATTCCAAGCATCTTCTTCTAAGCCACTAGGTGTAGTAACAATATCCGTAATTCTTAAATCGCCACGTTTATCAGTAATCGTGTCATAAGTACTATTTAAAGATGAACTATAACGGACATATACATACATTAAAATACGAGCAATATCACCTTTGATTTCATCACTTGGCTCGAAAATATTATTTCCAAAATAATTACCAGTATCTCCTATTTGGGTAGCGTTACTTTTATCAACTATGCCATAAGGAACATTAGATCTTGTAGAATTTATTGTCATTAATGCTGGGCGTACATGATGAATATCGCTGCCCGCGCCTTTATTATTTTCTTGAACAGTAGTATATAAGCCATTAGAATGGTTTTTACACCAAACATGTTCTCTATTCCATAATGATTCATTCCAAGTTCCATCAATAATATCACGGGTATATAAAGTAATCATTGAATTATCATCCATTAAATCACTATCAGTGGTAGATAAATAAGTTTTTAAATCCTTATATGCGGTTATTTCAGTTTGAGTATTAGACATTAATATTGATAAGCCATTTTGTAAATCTAAGCCACTTTTACCAATAACATATTCATTTAATAATTCTTTGTTTTCGCCTTCAATATCATAATAAGCATTTCTTATTACTCTTTCTTCATCATCAAAATATACTATTTCTTGCTCAACAACACTTGTTGAATTAGTACTATTAGAGGGAATATTTGAAACACTTTCACTAGTGGATGGCGGTATGGATACACTATTATTTGACGGGGAATTTGATGTATTATTTGCACAAGAAAAAAGAAGTAAAGAAAATACAAATAATTTTAGAGACTTTTTTTTCATGCGCTAATCATTCTCCCTTTTTGTATATTATATATATAAATACAAAAAAATGCTATCTTTTGAATAGCATTCTTCATTATTCTAGTATTTTTTTAAGCTCAAGTAATATACTTTCTACACTTTTAGAAATCTCATGGAGATTAATAACTAAAGGGTTACTGTTATATAACTTTAAACTCTCTTCATACTTATTTTTATTTTCAAAATATTTATCATCATTATTAACATTTCTTGTCATTTCTTTAGCGTAAGTAATGATATCATTTTGAAGAGTAGATAAAGATTTATTATTAGCAATTTCCGCTTTTATTTGAAAATATTCTTTAATGGTTGGATCATCAAAAAGTTGTGTTTGTAATTTTTCAAGTTCTTCATCAAAATTAGTCATTTACTAATTCTCCAATCACACTATAAAGGTGTGATTCTTTGATTTTAACTTTAACAATTTTACCAACTAAATCAGCTGATCCATGGAAGTGAACAAGCTTATTTGTTTCACTGTATCCTGATAAAACGTCTTTATTTTTCTTTGATGCACCATCCACTAATACTTTTACAGTTTGGCCCACTAAAGCATCTGCTTTAATAGTGGCTTCCTTTTCCACTACTTTCACTAATTCATCAAAACGTTTATGTTTTTCTTCTGATGTTACATTATCAACCATTCTTGCGGCAGGTGTTCCAACACGCGGGGAATAAATAAATGTAAATGCTCCATCATATTTAACATATTCCACCATTTTTAGAGTATCTAAGAATTGTTCATATGTTTCATTAGGGAATCCTACAATAATATCAGTAGTTAAAGCAAGATTAGGAATACGGGCTTTCATCTTATCAACAAGTGCTTTATATTGTTCAGAAGTATATCTTCTTCCCATTAAGCGTAAAATCTCGTCATTTCCTGATTGAACAGGTAAGTGTATTGCAGGCATGATATTATCGTATTTGGCAATAATATCAATCATTTCATCACTAAAATCCCAAGGATGCGAAGTAGTAAAACGTAAACGAGGAATACCTAATTTAGCTACGCTTTCTAATAATAAAGCAAAATTACTGCCATCTTTTAAATCCTTACCATAAGCATTAACATTTTGTCCTAATAAAGTAATTTCCATATATCCTTTATTAACTAAATCTTGGCATTCACGTAATATGTCTTCTATTTTACGAGATCTTTCTTTACCGCGAGTATAAGGAACAATACAGTATGTACAAAACTTATCACAACCATACATAATATTAACAAATGCTTTATAAGTATCTAAACGAGTAGAAGGTAAGTTTTCACGAACTTCACCCATTTTTGATTCAACATCAATAATACGAGTTTTACTTTCATAAACTTCTTCTAATAAGTTTAATAAATTATCAATATTATGAGTACCGAACAATAAATCTACTTGACGATATTTATCTTGAATAATATCGACAATATGTGTTTGTTGAATCATACAGCCACATACCGCAATGACACGGTCATCACCTTTATGTTTCAAACCTTTTAATTGACCAATTTCACCAAATACTTTATCTTCAGCATTTTCTCTTACAGCACATGTATTTAAAATGATGACATTTGCATCTTCGATTTTATCGGCTTTCTTAAAACCTGCAAATTCAAGCATACCCGCCATTGTCTCTTCATCACGAATATTGGCTTGGCAGCCATAAGTTCTAATAAAATACTTACGTGTTTTTGCATAATTTTTAAATTTTTCCGAAATAGTTAATTCTTCATAAGAAATCTTACTTGCTTCTCTATTTCGCTTTGCTGCTTCTTTCATATTTGGCTTATTTACTACTTTGCATGCGGCCATTTTAATCCACTCCTACTTTGTATTTTTCTTTTCTAATGTTAGTCTAATTGCGGTTTTGTTTGTTTTTTCTATGCTTACTTCTTTAAAAGAAGGATACATATATATTTCAATACCACTTGGTGTTAAATATCCTCTAGCAATAGCAATTGCTTTTACGGCTTGATTTAAAGCACCAGCTCCAACAGTTTGGACATTTAACGATGTTTGATTTCGCATAATATTAGCGATACTTCCTGCTACAGCACTAACGCTTGAGTTTTTTGAAACTTTTATTAATTCAATCATAATATTCTCTCCTTAAGAAAATTTATGATTGATTATGGTTATATATGATTTTCAATCAAATATATCGGCGTAATTTTTTCACATTTTCCACTATTTTCATCAATAGTTAATACGACAGCATTAAATAATGAATCATCTTTATCATCAATTTCAAATCGTGACTTTTCATTGAACCATATTTTTTTAATGACTGTTTCTTTTTTTGTACCAAGAACTCCATTATATGGTCCACACATTCCTACATCACTCATCATCGCTGTACCATTTGGTAAGATACGATAATCACGAGTTTGAACATGGGTATGTGTCCCGATAATAGCGCTAACTTTACCATCCATTGCCCAAGCTAAACTTTGTTTTTCACCAGTTGCCTCAGCATGGAAATCAACAATATGTATATCAGCGTGTTCTTCATTTTTAATAATATTCTCAAGTGCTTCATAAGGGGAATTAACTTCTTCACTCATAAATGCACATCCTAATAAATTTGTTACTCTAATTAAATAGCCATTTACTTCATAAATTGATGTACCTACACCGGGAAAATCGACTTTTAAATTATATGGTCTAATTAAGTACTCAGCGCCATTAATATAATCAGAAATTTCGCTTTTAGAGTTATAGTGATTACCTAAAGTAATTACATCAATTCCTGAGTTAAGAAGATATTCATAGTGATTTTCAATAAGTCCTTTACCATGAGTGGCATTTTCGCCATTAGCAATAACAAAATCAATATTATATTTCTTCTTTATTGACGGAAGTAGTTTATTTACCACTAATCGACCATTTTTACCAACAATGTCACCAATCATTAAAATATTCAAATCACTCATCTCCTTTATAGACACAAATAGAACCCAATTGCTTGGGTTCTGTTATTAAAATTATTTTGCAGTTTCAATTGCACGATACTCACGGATTACTGAAACTTTAATTTGGCCTGGATAAGTCATTTCGTTTTCAATCTTTTCACGAATTTCACGTGCTAATTTAAATGCTTGTAAATCATCAATCTTTTCTGGGATAACCATGACACGTACTTCACGACCTGATTGCATAGCGTAAGAAGTTTGAACACCTTCAAATGATTTACAAATAGTTTCAAGTTGTTCAATACGTTTAACATAATTTTCTAATGTTTCGCTACGAGCACCTGGACGAGCAGCAGATAATGTATCAGCAGCTTGTACTAAATTTGAAATAACGAATTTAGCAGGTACATCACCATGGTGAGATTCAATAGCGTTAATTACAACTTCTGGTTCACCATATTTTTTAGCTAAACGAGCACCAATTTCTACGTGGCTACCATCTAATTCTGAATCAGCGGCTTTACCAATATCATGCAATAATCCAGCACGTTTTGCTAAGTTTTGATCTAAGCCTAATTCCGCAGCCATAATACCTGCAAGATAAGCTGTTTCAATTGAATGATCATAAACATTTTGACCATATGATGTACGGAATTTAAGTCTACCAACATACTTTAATAATTCTTTAGAAATTCTAGGAAGTCCTAATTTGAATGCGGCTTCTTGACCTGCTGTAGTGATAACTTCATCAACTTCAGCTTTAGCTTTTTCAACAACTTCTTCAATTCTTCCTGGTTGAATACGTCCATCTTTAATTAAGTATTCAAGTGAACGTCGAGCAATTTCACGACGAACAGGATCAAAGCAAGAAACAGTGATAACTTCTGGTGTATCATCAATAATTAAATCAACACCTAACAATTGCTCTAAAGTACGAATATTACGTCCTTCACGACCGATAATACGTCCTTTCATTTCATCACTTGGTAAGTTAACAACTGAAACTGTTCTTTCACTTGTAACTTCTTGAGCATATTTACTAATTGCTAAGCCAAGCATATCTTTGGCTTTAGCATTACATTCTTCACGTGCTTCATCTTCTTTATTTTTAATATAAGCAGCGATTTCTTTTGAAATTTTAGATTCTACTCTTTTAAATATTTCATCACGAGCTTCATTAACTGACATATTAGAAACTTTTTCTAATTCAACAATAATTGAATCAATTTTTGCTTGTAATAAATCATCTTTCTTTTGAAGTTCTTTAATACGACGATTAGCGTCTTCATTTTTTGCTTCCAAATTATTTTCTTTTTCAATTAAAGCCATATCACGACGATCAATAGCTTGTTCTCTTTGGAATAATTTGTTTTCACTTTGTGATAACTCACTCTTTTTTTCTTTAATTTCTTTTTCTGCTTCTAAGCGTAATTCATAAGCAGCTTGTTTAGCATCAATTTGAGCATTTTTAATAATATGTTCACTCTTAATTTCAGCATCTTTAATTATTTTGTTAGCTGACTTCGATGCATTTTTACCACGTAAGTGTTGATATAACAATATTGCGCCTGCTCCAAGCACTAAACATAATATACCAACAACAATTGGTAAAATAATTGTAACTGCATCCAATAATATTAATGTTATTAATTGCATAACTTTTCCCCTTTCTACAAAATAGCAAAAAATAAATTTATCATCTTTTTACACAAAAAGACATAAATAAAACATTAGTATGTGAGTACAAATAATGATTAGAATATTTGAATATTAATAGTATGTATGTTAAAAGTAAATATAATTCATTAATTCACTTTTACAATCGACTAACCAACAACATATATAGATAATCTGTATACTCAGATACATAAGTATTATAACAAATTTATATTTCATATAAAAGTTTTTTTATTGATTTTATAAATAGCCTTAAAATACAATAAACTGTTTTATAATTTTATGGTTAATACTTTTAATTATTTCAAGTGCAAAATGCAGTGAATTTTATTTTAAACATCTACTTTTGTTAAATAGTTACATTCACAAAAAAAGTCACCTGCAATTTAATAGCAAGTGACAAATAGTTTATTTTCTCTTAATTAATTTTCGTAAATAATCTAAATCCGAGACATTTTCTTTTAAAATCGGAAATGCTTGTTGTGGGTTTAAATAAATAAAGATAAAACTTTTTGTTTCTTTAACTTTAAAAATATCTGAATAATAAAGTTTAGAAGATCCTGAAACTTCATCATGATACATTGTTTTTACTTCTACATATTCATCATAGAATGTATAGACATTTTCACGATTGGTTTTTTGAAAAGATTGAATTGTTTTATTAAATGATATTAACAAAGCAATACCCATAACAAGGAAAACCGCAGTTGCAATTAAAAGAATTGAATCTAATTTTTTATCAAAAATAGCAGAAGCAATTGTTAAGATCAGACTTACTCCACCAAAGATAATAATAATCCAACAACAAATAATTGGTGCTTTAAGTAGTTCTTTTTGCATTCTTTCATCTAAGGATGTTCTTACTTCCATAATTGTTACTCTTTAGTTTCCATATGCATAATGCTATCCACTACTGCTTTATAGACATCATCATGTTGTTTTAAATACTCAATTGCAGTATCTCTACCTTGGCCAATTCTTTCGCCATTAATTTCATACCAAGATCCTGCTTTTTTAACATAGCCAGATTGAACGCCTAAATCAACTGCTTCGCCATATTTAGATATACCTTGTCCAAATATTACATCAACTTTACAAGTTTTAAATGGAGGCGCTACTTTGTTTTTAACAACTTTAACATTTACAGCATTACCAACAATATCAGAGCCTACTTTGATTGCTTCACCTCTTCTAATTTCAATACGAATTGAAGCATAGAATTTTAAAGCACGTCCGCCAGTAGTGGTTTCTGGGTTACCATAAACAACACCAACTTTTTCTCTTAATTGGTTAATAAAGATAATTGTACATTCGGACTTATTTAAAATACCCGCTAATTTACGCATTGCTTTAGACATTAAACGAGCTTGTAAACCAACCTGAGCATCGCCCATTTCGCCTTCAATTTCTGCTTGAGGTACTAAAGCCGCAACACTATCCACAACAATAATGTCAATAGCGTTTGATTGAGCAAGCATTTGTACAATTTCAAGAGCTTGTTCACCATTATCAGGTTGAGACAAAATTAATTCATCCGTATTTACGCCAAGATTTTTTGCGTAAACTGGATCAATTGCGTGTTCAGCATCAACAAATGCTGCACGACCTCCACGAGCTTGACATTCCGCAATTGCATGCAATGCAAATGTGGTTTTACCTGAAGATTCAGGTCCATAAATTTCAATAATTCTTCCTTTTGGATATCCACCAATACCCAAAGCTAAATTTAAGCATAAAGAGCCTGTTGGAATAGCGTCAACATCAACATTAGGACGATCACCTAATTTCATGATTGATCCTTTTCCATAAGTTTTTTCAATACTTTTTATAGCTTCTTCTAATGCTTCTTCTTTGGACTTCGCTTTTTCTACCATAATTTTCACCTTCCTATAATTATATAGTTAAATTTTTTTCATTTTCCGATAATTAACTTAACATTTTTAATAATTGTTCACAAGCAAATTGCACTGCTTGCTCTCTTATTTCATTTCTTGAGCCACTAAATATATGATGAATAACAACGCAATCTTCATCATTAATTTTAAAGCCCATATATACTTCGCCAACTTTTTTATTATCTAAAACACTTGGCCCGGCATTACCAGTAAAAGAAACAACAACATTAGTTAATAATTTTTTTTGTCCGCCTTCGGCCATTAATTTAGCAACTTCTTCAGAAACTACACCTTTTGCATCAATTACTTCTTTACTAACGCCCGCTAATAAAGTTTTAAGTTCACTAGCATAAGTAACTAATCCGCCTCTTAAAGTAGCGCTTACTCCAGGAACAGTCGCTAGTGTAGCGGTAAATAATCCAGCAGTTAAACTTTCGACAGATCCAATAGTGTATTTTTTTTCAATAAGTTTTTTTACTAATAACTCTTCGTTCATTTTATTTATCTTCCTTAAATACTTCTTTTCCATTAACAACATAAATAATGCCAGATAATAAAGAAATCGCTGCAGCTACATAACAAAGTATTTTAGCCACTAATCCATTTGTTCCTAATAAAGAAAACGGCCAATCAGCTAAGAATACAAATGATAAAGCCACCATTTGCGTAACTGTTTTTAGTTTTCCAAATATATTCGCGGCAATTACAATACCTTTTTGTACTGAAACCATTCTTAAAGCATCAACAACAATATCACGAGCAATCATAATTACAACCGCAATAACCGGAACCATATCTGGTGTTTGAGTAGCCATAATAATAAATGATGAATTTACTAATAATTTATCAGCGATTGGATCCATAAATTTTCCATATGTAGTAATAAGATTATATTTACGAGCAATATGTCCATCAAAATAATCAGAAATACTTGCTACAACGAAAATAATAAATGCAATTAGATATTTCCAAGATAAAGAAGAATTACCAACCATTCCATAATTAAAAGGTAGCAATAATATTGCCACAAGAATAACGACTAAAACCATACGAAATGTTGTAATTTTATTTGGTAAATTCATAATAACTCCTTTAATTGAGTGTTCGACCCTGTAAGCCATGTTCTGTCTAGGATAACTATTTATCTATGCAAATGCATGTCTAGAAAAATTGAATTCTTTTTCTCTACTTCCCCTACCAAATTTGGGTTTCTCGCTTGTGGGGTTTACCGCGTTCCACTTTATTGTTTCCAATAAACTACGTCACTGTGGCACTTTCAAAGACTAGACCATATCAATTGATTTAGGTTTCATCTTGCCGTTATATGCTCCCATATACCTAGATTTATTTTTTCATCTAGCACAAACACTACTAGCATCTCAGCTAGTGCGAGCATGGACTTTCCTCTAATATAAATATCAGCAATTATCCAGGTCGAAATATTATTTAATTTTTGTAGGATCTATGCCTGCTTTATATAAAGCATTTTCTAAATTTTTAATACGATTTAGCAAATCAAGATTAGATCTTGATACTTCTAAGTTGTCGCCAATAAGTGATACTTTATTTTCATAAAGAGCCAATTTGGCTTCTAAATCATAATTTTGTTTTGATAATTCTTCATTTGACTTTTTGGTATTTTCTAACTCTTTTTCTAATTTAGAGATAACTAAAGCTAATTCATCATAATCATTAGCCACAATATCTAAAAAGTGATCTACCTCTAAGGCTTTATAGCCATTCGCGGCAGGCGAGAAAACTTTATCAATAACTTTTTTTGAATCTAACATAACTTTACCATTCATACGCTTTATTCCTACGGAATATATTATAATCAAATCAGCCATTTTATTCAACTATTTTAAACAAATCATCTTTATTTTCAGGCTAAAAAATAGTATACTAAAAACGAGGTATTTATTATGAAAAAAAGAAATTTATTAATTAGTTTACTTGCTGTTTTATCTTTAACAAGTTGCGACTCATTTTCTTGCGAACTTGACACAGGTGTTCGAACAGATGGTATAGAAAATAGTGCAGTCCGATTAAACATTAAGTACAAAGAAACTTGGGAAAATGATGAAGTAGTAATGCGGGCAAGATTTGGTCATCAAGAAAATGCAGTGTTACATGCTCAATATTATTTATCTGTTTCAGAAACCAATCCATTATATAGTCCAAACAATTATACATTAACAACAATTTTTTCTTTCACTAAAGAGCAATTAGAGCCAAACACTGTTACTCAAAAAGGATGGGAATATAAATATTCATCAAAAGAATATAGTGAAATAAAATTTTCAAATTTAGAAAACATTTTTAAGAAAACAGATTCAGAATCCACTTTCTATCTAATATTTCATTCTTCTGAAACTAATTTTTCTAACATCACACAATTTAATTCTTCGGAATTTAAATATACTTTTAATGGCACAAAGCTATCAATTAAACATGCTTAAAAGGACTGCATAACACAGTCCTTTTTAACTATTTAAATAAACTAAACTAGATTAGTTACCTTCAGTGGTACCTGTGTTAGGCGCCTCTGGGGTTGTTGGGGTTGTTTCTGTAGTTGTTGAATTTCCACAGCAACAGCATATTTGTAAACAGCAATTGTTTGATGGTATACAAACATTTTTATTTTCACAGCAACAACAAACCACACCACGCAAAATTGCTTTTGTGTATGTGTAGCGTTTGCATTCCATAATAGTAACTCGATATGTAACAGTTACTGTTGCGGATGGTTCGATTGTACCAATGTTAATACACTCTGGTACTGTGTCTTCTTGCGCTGTGCCATTTACTGTGACAGTTCCACGATTGAAACAGAATGCACGAGGTAATAAAACATGTAATGAAGCACAATTGATTGTGCATGTTGCGGTGTTAGTAATTGTTACTGTAAATGTAACATTTGAACAAACACGTGCACAACAATCATTACAAGTCACCACTACTGTTGGACCACATGTTGTGGTACAAGTAGGCACACAACTAGTATTTAAATTAAAAAAACGATTGCAACAAAACATAATAACTTTCACCTACATTTTCGAACTAAATATAGTTCACTTATTTATATGAAATCGTTTTATTTGCGTGACATGTTTTGTTTTAAATGGACTATTTATTTTTTAATGATATACTAATTAAAGAGGTTAAGCATATGAAGAGTTTAGTAAAATTATTAAATAACAGAAAACATATTTTATTTATTGATCTAGAAGGAACGCAGTTTACTCATGAAATGATTGCATTTGGTGCAGTTAAAGTGGATCTAGATAATAATGGAAATATAAAAAAAGTTTATCCCGGAATAAAGGAATATGTAAAACCAGTTGGAGCAATTGGAAAATTTGTTGAACAACTAACTGGTATTAATCAAAATTTACTAAACAAAAAGGGTATCAGTTATAAAGAAGCAATTGAAAAAATCAAAAAATATTGTGGTAGTTCATTTAAAAGAATGGCATTTATGACATTTGGCAATCATGACTTACGTATATTTGCTAAATCATTAGAGGCTTCTCCTAGTGCTGATAAAGAAGCAGTTCGTCACATTTGTCATAATAACATTGATATGGCTATGGTATTATCACAATATGTAAAAGATGAACATGGTAATCCTTACTCTTTGTTAAATTATTTAAAATTATTTGGAGTAGAGCCAATTGGTGAAGCACATGATCCTCTTAATGATGCCAAAGATTTAATGCTTTTATACGGAACAACATTGAAATCAAGTGATAAAATCTATGAAGAATATTTAAAAGTATTAAAGTCAATGCGTCACTTCCCAGATCCTATTCATAAAGCTATCGTAAAATTAATCGATGGAGAAGATGTAACTTCAGAAGAATTTAAAGAAAATGTTCGTAATTATATTTTATAAATTTGTACAAAATAAAAGTGGCATATAAGCGAGGTGATATTGTGGTAAATTATCCTTTTGGTAAAAGATCAGAAATTATTAAGCAAAACATTGCTAAAAATGAAAAAAATACCATAAGTTATAAAAATCGTGGTATGGATTTTGAAAATGACATTAATATGTCATTGGATTTTTTCGATGATCATGGTCTAGCCTGTATTACAAAAAGACCAACTCCTATTAATGTTGTTCATGTTGATTATTCTCGTGGAGCGCGTATTACTGATGCATATTTTGAAAAGCAATCAACAACCGATTACAATGGAGTTTATCGCGGAAAATACATTGATTTTGAAGCAAAAAACACAAAAAATAAATCATCATTACCATTACACAATATCACAATACACCAAATTCGCCACTTAGAAAAAGTTTTAAAACATGGTGGTATTGCTTTTTTTATTATTTGTTTTGAAACATTAGATGTTGTTTATTTATTAGATGCTTCTTATGTTATTGATTTCTTTCATAACTCCACTAGAGCATCAATACCAACAACATTCGTTATTGAAAAAGGAATTAAAGTCGAACAAGGTTATATGCCAAGACTAGAGCTTTTAAAAGCTATTGATGAGGCATATTTCCATGAAAAAAATATTTAAAATCGTTATTACTATTTCTTCTATTTTTACTATTATTACTACTTCTATTACAATAGGATATGTTTTTTATTCTTTAAATGGTGTTGAACTTAAAAGTATTAATAAATTAAAGAATCCAAAATTTTCTACAATATATGACAAAAACAATACTTTGATTGAAGTTATTGGGAAAGATAAAAAAGAATATGCTAGTTATGAAGACTTACCACCTCTTTTAGTTAATGCCCTTGTTAGCATTGAAGATAAAGGGTTCTTTTCTCATAAAGGAATAGATGCTAAAAGAACACTTGAGGCGTTTGTTCATAATATTTTTTCTTCTTCTAAACATGGTGGTTCAACACTAACCCAGCAACTTATTAAAAATGTTCTTTTAACTAATGAACAAACTTATAAAAGAAAAATCAAAGAAGCATATTTAGCTATTAATTTAGAAAAAGAAATGAGTAAAGAAGATATTATTACACTTTATTTTAATAGTGTATATTTTGAACAAACAACACCTGGAGTAATATACGCGGCAAGAAGATATTTTCATAAAGAACTTAATGAACTCTCCTTACCAGAAATGGCCTTACTTGCTGGTGTTGTTAAATCCGCTAGTTACTATAATCCTTTGAAATATGGCGATAGAGCTAATGAACGAAAAAATTTAGTGCTAAAAAACATGTATGAAGATGGTTATATCAGTGAAGAAGAATATTTAGTTAGTAAAGCAATACATGTATCATCTTTAATAAAATCAGATTCATCAACTAATGATCCGACTTATCGTTTTCAAAGCTATTTAGATGTAGTTTATTTAGAAGTTGAAGAATTATTAGGTAAAAATCCTAGTACTGATAAATTAGAAATATATACATATCTAGATACTTCTTTACAATCTTATTTAGATCAAATTCAAGAAGGAAAAATAATTGAATTTAGTGATGAAACTCAACAAATTGCTGGTACGGTTATTAATAATAATGATTACTCCATTGCTGGTGTCATTGGCGGAAGAAATTACCATGGCTCGCATTTATATAACCGTGCTTATTCTATGGTTAGACAACCTGCCTCTACTATGAAACCTATATTTGAATATGCATTAGCAAGTGAGTACTTTAATTACACTAACGCTACTTCTATTCAAGATGAACCATACACTTATCCAGGTAGCAATATAACTGTGCAAAATGCGGATAAAAATTATGCTGGACTCCTTTCTATGCAAGAAGCTTTAGGTTATTCTAAAAACACATGCGCTTTATATACACTTGAAAAAGTAGCTAACAAAATTGGTGTTGATAATTGTATTGAATATCTTAACTCTATCAATATGATGGACGAAGGTCCTTTTTCATATGCGTATGGCATTGGTGGAATGAGTTTTGGAGTCAGTACTAACCAATTAGCAGGTGCTTATTCTATGCTTGTTAATAATGGTAAATATTTAAAACCTAGTACTATTTATAAAATCGTAGATGCTGATACTCACGAGGTTCTTTATGAGCGTGATACATCTCCTAAGCAAATTATATCAAGTAAAGCAGCATATAAAGTGGCAAGTACACTCGTAAATGTTGTTAAGGAAGACTATTATCATATTGGAGCAGTTAGTGTTAAAAATGTTGAAATTGGTGCTAAAACTGGCACTAATGGATATGATGCAAAACAAGCTAAAGCCTTAAATTATCCTAGTTATGCTGATAAAGACACTTGGTTAGCGGGTTTTTCTCCATATTACACCATGGCTGTTTGGTCAGGATGGGATATTCCACGCGCAAATAGTAAAGATTATTTTGGAAAAAGTGATATCCGTAGACAAATTCCTAAAAAAATATTTAAAAATGTAATGGAACATATTAATCTTAAAAATGGGATAAGAGAAAAGCCAAATGGTTTAGTTAATATTAATGTTGTTAAAAGTGCAGATGGCTATTATCTTGCTAATAAATATATTCCTAATAGTTATATAATAAGTGGTATTTTTGATAGCGAAAATATACCAGAAAAAGTATTACCAGAACCAGTATTAGGCGAAATAGCACAAGTTAAAACATATATTTTACCTAACGAATTAGAATTAGAAATAATTAGCGAGGAAAATCCAATCCTTCCATTTGATTATCAAAAAATATTTTCAAATTCCGGATATAATATTTGCTACAAACTGTATGATAATGAAGAAGTTAACTTATTTAGTCAAGAAAAAAAGCTAGCAATTCCTATTGATTTTGCTAGCATAGAATATTTATATGTTTATGCGTGCTATGAAAAAAACCAATTAGCGTTTTCTCCTATTTTTACCGTTATAGAATCGGCAAGTATTTTTTAAAGCACATTCTTTACAATTAGGATTAATGGCCTTACAAAAATATCTCCCAAAGTGGATAAAAAGATGATGTACTTTGATATATTCTGACTTATCAAATGCTTTACGCAACTTTCTTTCAATTGTTTCTACTGAATCTTTTTGTGCTGCAAATCCCAATCTTTTTGCCACTCTACTAACATGAGTATCTACTGCAATTTCTGGCTCTTTTAAATATTCAGCACGAAATACATTCGCAGTTTTATTTCCAACACCCGGTAAAGAAATTAAGGCTTTTTTATCATGAGGAACTATTCCATTATATTGTTCAACAATAATCTTTATTGCTTCTTTAATAGCTTTAGATTTGTTTTTATATAATCCCACTGATTTGATATCACTTTCAATTTCCTCTAATGGAGCATTATTAATATCATAAATTGTATGATATTTGCTAAACATTTCTTTAGTGACCATATTTACTCTTTTATCTGTACATTGTGCAGATAAAATAATAGCGATTAATAATTCATAATCGTTACTATAATTTAGTTCACATCCGGCATTAGGAAATAATTCATTTAAATAAGCAATAATTTCTTCTTTTTTATTCATCGTCATCATCTAACCATTTAGTTTTAGCAATTTTTATTGTTTCTTCAAGATTTTTATTCCAATTTTCATTTATTGCTGTTACGCCTTCTTGATTAATTTCATTTGATTTAGCTTTTGCTAATAAGATTTTATCAACTGCACGAATGGAAACTTTTTTACCAGAAGACTTTAAATCTTTAATAGCGTTAGAAATATCTTCATCGTTATTTGTGGCAAACCATTCTTGAATACGAGAAACCTCTAATGGCGATAATGTTCTTTTTAATTCTTTTTCAAAAAGAGCATAAACATTTTGAGCCATTTCTTGAATATCTTCTTTTTGACGTTCTTCTTCTTTATAAATATCTAATTTTAATTGTTGAAATAATTTATTTTTTAATGGTTGAAGAGATAATTTTGCACCTTTTTTATCAAATACTAAATCAACAATATTTTTTGTTACTAAGTTTGATAATATTTCATCAATTTTCTTACTATCTAAATTCATTTTAAATGATAAATCTTCAGCAGTAATAATATCATTATGTTGTTTTAAAAGATGATTAACAACAAGAATTACCGCTAATTCAGATTCATTGATATTTAAATCTTTATAATGTTCAATTAATAAATAATCAAAATTAATTGCTTTATAATCATTTGCCATAAACACACCACCAAATCACAAATATATTACCACATAACATCTAGTTATTAAACATATTAATATGGAATTTTTCTAATATTACTTTTGTTTTTTCTTCATCAATTTTTTGCATTTTTCTTATCTCTTGTTTTATTTTATCTATATTTAGCTTATTTAATAAATAAGTATGTTCATAAATATATTTTTCTAAATTATTATCTAATGTAAAATCTAGAGTCATCATAAATCTTAAGGCCCGTAATATTCTTAAAGGATCTTCGTTCATTCGAGTGTCAATATCACCAATAACACGAATAATTTTGTTATGTAAATCATTTAATCCATTACAAAAATCATATATTTTACCAGTCATATCCATATATAAAGCATTTATAGTAAAGTCTCTTCTTTTATAATCTATTTGCATATCTTTAACAAATTCTATTTTTTGAGGATGACGACTATCAAGATATAAGTTTTCTTTTCTAAAAGATGTTATTTCAAGTTTTTTATTTTCATAGCGATATATGATTACTCCATATTTAGAAAAGGTATCATCATATTTTTCTAAAATGCTTTTTGTTTCGCTTGGTGATGCGTCAGTGGCAAAATCAAAATCAGTTAAATCTTTTTTCAATATAAAATCTCTTACAGTACCACCAACAGCATAAATATTGCATCCAATTAATTCAAATTTGACATTTAATTCTTTAATAAGTTCTAATAAATCCATGTAATCACCTAAATGCTCGTTTTTAATCCTACAAAAGTATTAATTTTACTTAATGCTTTTTCTACTCCTTTAGCATATCCTACTTTATTATAACATCTATGTGTGATTTCGATAGTTTCAAATTCATTATTTATTTCAATTACATGCTCATAAGCAAAAAAATCTACGCGCTTAGAAATAAAATTTAGTTTATTTTTATTTATCCCCTTAACTAAAGCAAGACTAGTTCCACTTGGTTGATCGACTTTTGATTTATGATGTTTATCAGTCACATAAATTAAACTACTATCTTTGCTTAATTGTTTGATAGCTTTTTTTAACACATTAATGCTACTTAAAAAATTATAGACAACATATACACCAATATTAGCGTTTTTACTTTCTTTTTTGATGTAATCTAATTCATTTTTAGAAAAACCAGTTGTACCTATAATCATTGGTTTATGATATTTTAAAGCATAGGAAAATAGTCTTAAAGAAGATTTAGAATTTGAAAAATCGATAATTGCATCACAATTAATTAATGCTTCTATTGAAACATCCTGATTAAATTGGTCTAACAATTGAATAAATTCATGATTTTTAGATTTTAAATATGCATGTACTATACTTCCCATTTTTCCGCTATAACCTTGTAAAATAAGCTTCATTATTATCACCCTATAAAATCTATGCTAAATTAGATTATAAGATACAAAAAAAGAAGCCCTAATAAAAAGCTTCTTTCATACAAGTCAAAGAAAAAAGGAGATATGCTCTCCTTCTAACTACAATTAATTATTGAATTTTGTCTTTCAATGCTTTTGCGGCTTTAAATCCAACGACTTTAGCTGCAGGAATTGTCATTTTTTCGCCTGTAGATGGGTTAACACCTTGACGAGGTTTACGATCTTTAACTTCAATAGTACCGAAACCAGCAACGCGAACTTCTTCGCCTTTTGCTAATGCTTCGACAATACCATCAAAAAGAGCGTCAACTGCAATAGTAGCATCTTTTTTTGTTAAACGGGCTCTTTCTGCTACTAAATCGGCTAATTCGACTTTGTTCATTGTTGAAACCTCCATTTATTCATATTTTTATCATAATAACAAAAAGTCCAAATGTTAAGTCTTGACTTTTTATGTTATTTATGTTTATACATATTTTTGACAAAATAACATGATATTATGCCTATTTTTTATTATTTTTGACAAAATAATTTTTAATCACTATTACAAAAATAAGTAGTTAATTAATTTTTATAAGCTTGTTTTAAATTTATAGAAGAGAAATGAGTTAAGCCACTGCCTTCAACAATAATAACATGAGACATATCATTACCATGAATGATTGGGTTTAATGCTTCATCTTTTCCAATAAACATTTTAATTACTGGAGCTGGAGAATGAATACCAGCAGTGATTTGATTCATATATTCAATAGTCATATTTAAATCTAATCCAGAATGAATTCTTGTTAAGACAATTATTTCTATTTTTAATTCACTGGCAATATCAGCTAAATCCGCTAAAATCTTTTGCTTTAATTCCATCTTTTGAGCAATAGTCATTGATGTGTATTCATAATCTGTTGTCTTAGCTAATAAATCTAGATAATCAATATAAACAACATCAAGATTATCTTTTGCCACTCTAATAGCGCTTTTAACCATTTCAAATCCCCAGTTATTGCAATCAATAACATCTAATTTGAATAATTCTTGGAACTTAAGTCCAAAGTGAGTTACTAATTTATTATAAATAATTGATTGACAATATTCATAAGACATAAACATTACATTTTTGCCTGAGCGAAGTTTTTCTGCGCAGTCAAAGCAAGCAATTGTGCTTTTTCCCATGTCAGTCTTACCGCCTAAAACTGATACACTACCTTTAGATGTTTTAATAATTTCCATATTCGAAAATCTCCCTTGATAAATTTATTTTACTTTATTTTGTTATTTGTTACAAGTTACTAACGCTTTTTCAATTCGGCAATAATCGTTTTAGATGTTAAAGCTGGATTAGCTTTACCATGTGATTTTTTCATTACTTGTCCAACTAAGAATCCAACTGCACGATCTTTACCATTTTTATAATCTTCAATTGATTGTGGGTTCTCATTTAAAACTTGTGTTACTAAATCAAGAATTGCACCTTCATCAGACATTTGAACAATGCCAAGTTTATTAGCAACATCAATTGGTGATTCATCAGATTCTACAATTCGCGCAAAGACATCTTTTGCTTGTTTTGATGAAATCTTGCCTTCTTCCACTAATTTAACCATTTCTCCTAAATGTTTGGGAGATAATTTGATATTTAAAATGTTTAAATTGTTTTTATTTAAATAAGCCGCAACATCAACCATAACCCAGTTAACCAATAGTTTTGGATTAGCAGAACTCTTTAATGTTTCGTCAAAATAATTAGAAATATCTTTATCCATTAAGATAGTATCAGCATCATATTCACTTAAACCTAAATCATTCATATATCTATTTTTCTTACTTGACGCTAATTCTGGACAAGTATTAATAGCATTTTCAATAAATTCTTTGCTTAATTTAATTGGGGTAATGTTTGGTTCAGTGAAGTATTTATAGTCAACTGCATCAGTTTTCTTACGCATAAGAATTGTTTCTTTACGAATTTCATCAAAACGTCTTGTTTCTTGTTCAACAGGAATACCCGCTAAAAGAAGTTGTTGTTGACGAATAATTTCAAACTCAATAGCTTTTTCAACATTAGATAAAGAGTTTAAGTTTTTAATTTCAACTTTTGTACCAAATTTTTCTTGACCAATTGGACGCAAGGAAATATTAACATCGCAACGTAATGATCCTTCTTCCATCTTGCCATCACTAACATTAGTGTATTGAACAATTGAACGAATTTGTTCTACGTATTTCATTGCTTCTTCACCACTTCTAATATTTGGACGAGAAACAATTTCCACTAACGGAGTACCAGCACGGTTATAGTCTAGTAAAGAATAATTAGATAAGTGTAATTGTTTACAGGTATCTTCTTCCATATGAAGTCTTTCAATTTCAATTTGCTTTTCTTTGCCATCAACTTTAATAGTGACATAACCATCTCTACCAATAGGACGTTTATCTTGTGTAATTTGGAATCCCTTTGGTAAATCACTATAGAAGTAGTTTTTACGGTCAAACCATAATTCATCATCAATCGTCATATGTAAAGCATTAGATACACGAATAGCGTTAATTACCGCTTGTTTATTGACAACTGGCATAGTACCAGGGAAAGCAATATCAAGAGGTTGTACTAAAGTGTTTGGTTCCGCACCAAATAATACTGGTGCCGAAGAAAACATCTTAGATTTAGTTTTCATTTCAACGTGAATTTCAATACCGATAACTGCTTCAAAATTCATATTATTTCACCTCTCTAGCGGACATATTAGCTAGTCCTACAATATTTTCAATTGCTTTAGCAACATTAAATACATTAGCTTCTTCAAATGCTCTACCCATCACATTAGCGCCAAATGGCATATTATCTTCTTTACCAATTGGTAAAGTCAAAGAAGGTAATCCAGCAAAGTTACCTAAAACTAAAATATTATCGGCAATTAAGTAGTTATTTGATAAACGATCGGAACTATCACTAAATTTAGGAGCAATGCTTGGAGCAGCAGGCACATAAATAAAGTCATAATTGCTTAATATTTCATTCGTGCGATTAACAATTAAACGACGAGCTTTTTGCGCACGTAAGAATAAGTCATTTTGATTTTCACGCATCAAAGCGAAACTACCAATAATAAATCTTCTTCTAATTAATTCACAGAATCCTTTAGTTCTTGCTTTAATCATTACATCGGTATATGTATCAGCTTCATAACGTGGTCCAAATTTAATACCATCAAGATTAGCGTTGTTGCTTGTTGCTTCCGCACAAGAAATAACCATGTATGTTGGGTAAATTGATTCAAGTAATTTCATAGAGAAATCTACATATTCCACAATAGCACCTTGTTTTTCTAATTCTTTAATTGTATTGTTAAATGCTTCTAAAACATATTTATCATCAATTGAATCCACTACTTCGCGTAAAACAGCAATTTTAACACCTTTAATAGGATTATTAATATTTTTAGTATAATCTTCTACTGGCTTAGTAGAACTTGTGGCATCATGATTATCGCGTCCTGCTAAAAGCGATAATGATAAGGCACTATCTTCTACTGAACGAGTAAAGTAAGCAACGTGATCAAGAGAAGGAGCAAATGGGAATAAACCAAATCTTGAGATTCTTCCCCATGTTGGTTTAAAACCAACTAGACCAGCATAAGAGGCCGGTTTTCTTACTGAGTCACCAGTATCTGATCCTAAAGCAAATGGTGCAATAGCATTACTTACCATCGCAGCACTTCCACAACTAGAACCACCTACTAAACGAGTATGAGATGGATCATAAGGGTTATATGTTATTCCTTTATGTCCCGTTGTACCAGTTCCACCCATTGCTAATTCATCAAGTGTTGTTTTAGCAATTGGCACTGCATGAGCATCTAATAATTTTTGAACGACAGTAGCGTTAAATACGGGAACATAGTCACGTAAGATTTCGCTACTTCCTGTTGTTAATATTCCTTTAGTAGAGAAGTTATCTTTAATACCTATTGGTATTCCCCAAAATATATTATCAACTTCTGGTTCTTTTAAATTTGATGCAATTTCAATAGCTTCTTTTTCTAAAATAGTTTCAAAAGCATTGTTATTATCTTCTTTTGCTCTTTTAATTGCTTCTAAAGTTAATTCAAGTGGTGTAACTTTTTTATCCACTAATGCTTGGTGCATTTCTTTAATTGTTAAATCTAGGTAACTCATTATCCCACCACCTTTGGAAGTTTAATTTGTCCGTCTAAGACATCTTTAGCGTTAGCTAAAACTTCTTCTTTGGTTAATGGAGTTTCCGCAACATCTTCTCTTAAATAATCAGTTGTAACATTAAAAGGAAATGTCATTGGTTCAACTTCATCAACACCATCAATTTCTCCAATTAAACTCATTTGCTTAATAATAATTTCAAACTCTTTTTCTAGTGTTTCATATTGTTCATCAGACATATCAAACATTAGACGTAGAGCGGCATCTTTTAAAACTTCACGATTTACTTCTTTCATAATTTCACCAACCTTATTTATTTTCATCTATTAATTCTAAAAATGATTCTTCATCAAGTGTGGCAACGCCTAATTCACGAGCTTTATCTAATTTAGAACCAGCATCAACACCGAATATTACGTAATCTGTTTTCTTAGAAACAGATCCTGCAACTTTAGCTCCTAAATTTTCAAGCATTTCCGTTGCTTCTTTTCTTCCCATTTTAGATAATGTTCCAGTTAAGACAACTGTTTTTCCAAAGAATGGCGAAGAACTATCACTCTCTACTTGACCTAAATATTTCATGTTTAGATTCAATTCTTTTAGTTCATTAATCATAGCAATATTATGTTCGTCTTTAAAATATTCACTTATTGATTTAGCACTTATAGGACCAATATCTGGAATTGCTAATAAATCTTCATAACTTGCTTGCATTAATTTATCTAAATCTAAATATTTTTTGGCTAATATTTTTGCGGTTTTAGCACCAACTTCTTTAATGCCTAAACCAAATATTAGTTTTTCTAAAGAATTATTTTTACTATTTTCAATTGCGTCAAGTAAATTATCGACCGATTTATCTTTAAATCCATCCATATATATAACATCTTGTCGGTAATTATATAAGCGGTAAATATCAGGAATTGTACGAATGAATTTTTCATTAAATAATATTTCCACTATTTTTTCGCCTAACCCATCAATATCCATCGCATCACGACTTGAATAGTGAATTAGTCCTTCAATATGTTTAGCTTCGCAGTGTGGATTCTTACAAAAATGCATTGCATCCACCTTTACTAAAGGCTCTCCACATACTGGACAATTGGTAATCATACTAAATGGTTTTTCATTGCCTGTTCTTCTTTCTTTTAAAGATTTCACTACTTCTGGAATAACATCTCCAGCTTTTCTAATTACGACAATATCACCAATCATCATATCTTTAGAAGTAATAAATTCTTCATTATGTAATGTCGCTCTTTGTACCATTGAACCAGCGACACGAACAGGTGATAATACCGCATTCGGAGTTATTTTACCCGTTCTTCCAACCGTAAATACAATATCTTCTAATTTGGTTTGAACTTCCTCTGGTGGAAATTTGTACGCTATCGCCCATTTAGGTGTTTTAGCCGTATAACCAAGCATATCGTATTTAGTAATGTCGTTAACTTTAATTACGATACCATCAATATCATAATCGAGAGTTGGACGTTTTAAAGTATATTCTTCTATATAAGCTAAAACTTCATCAATGCCATTACATAAACGACGTTCTGGGTTTGTTCTAAATCCTAATGATTCAATAAAATTCAAAGCGTCACTATGTTTTTTAAAACTAAATTCTTGTGCATTAACAAAATAATACCAATAAGCATCTAATTTACGAGATGCGGCAACTTTAGAATCAAGTTGACGAATCGATCCCGCTGCGGCATTACGAGCATTAGCTAATAATGGTTGATTGAGTCTTAAACGTTCTTTATTTAAAAGTTCTAAACTCTTTTTAGGCATATAAACTTCGCCACGAACTTCAAATGGTTCTTTAACATTAATATGCGTAGGAATAGACTTAATGGTAATGACATTTTGAGTAACATCTTCACCAATTGTGCCATCTCCTCTAGTTGCAGCGTAATTCAATGTTCCTTTATCATAATCAAGCGACATAGCAAGACCATCAATTTTCATTTCGGCCATATATGTTACTTTATCAACATTCAATACTTCACGAACTTTGCGGTCAAAATCACGTAAATCTGCTTCGTTAAATGCGTTAGCCAAAGATAGCATCAAACGTTTATGAGTGATTTTCTTAAATTCTGAGGCAACGCTACCACCAACTCTTTGACTTGGCGATAATGGATCTTTTAATTCTGGGTTTTCATTTTCTAACATAATCAACTCATTCATAAGTCGATCATATTCCGCATCTGAAACTGAAGAAGCATTTAAATGATAATACTCATAATTGTAACGATCTAATAATGCTCTTAATTCTAAAACTCTTTCACTAGGCTTCATGATTTCCATCTCCTGTTATTTTTGTTATTGAAGCATGCGCTCCTAATAATTTTTTAATATTGCCATCATCAAATCTAACTGATATTGTTGTTTCTTCTACCCCAATTACAGTTCCTAAGCCAAATGTTATGTGACGTAAACGATCACCGATTTTCCAAGAAACATTATTGTTACTGATAGAAGGATTAAGAATAATTGGTTTACCAAATGTTTTTGTGACTTCTTTTGGCTTATTAATTTCAGTTTGATATTTTTTAACAGTTCCAACATTAAGTCGCTCATTTTCTCTTAAGTGACGATTAGTGTCTTTTAATCCTGCTTCATCAATAAAACAAGATGGGCCACTAATTTGTCCTTTAAATCCGATCCTAAATGAAGAAACATATAATCTTTCCATCGCTCTAGTGAAAGCAACATAGCATACTCTTCTTTCTTCTTCTAAGCCAGCATCTTGATCATCTTCGATTGCACGGGCACTAGGGAATACCCCTTCATTAAGTCCGATTAAGAATACAACTGGGAACTCAAGTCCTTTGGCGGTATGGACTGTCATAAGTGTTAAACTATCCATATCATCAACATAATCTTGAGCAGACATAAGAGCAATGTTCTCTAAATATTGTTCTAAGGCTATGCCTTCATCAGATTTCATAATTGAAACAATATCGCTAACCAAAGTTTCAACGTTTTCATAACGATCCTCTGGATTATCTTCAGTTTGAGTTAAATATTCTTTATAATGTGTCGCATCTAATAAATATTTTAAAAACTCATCAATAGTTTGTTCAGACATTTTTTCTTTTAATGTATTAATGAATTCAACAACATTTTTAAGTCCCGTTTTAGCTTTTGTAGGAATATTGCTATCCATTTTATCAATATTAGAAACATATTCCATATAAGTAAGATTTTCTCTTGTGGCTTCATCTCTTAATTTATCAATGGAAGCATCACCTATTCCACGTTTTGGAATGTTAATTATTCTTTCAAAAGAAACATTATCGCGGTCATTTATTAATAAACGGAGAAAAGCAAGAATGTCTTTTACTTCTTTACGTTGATAGAACTTTTGTCCACCATAAATTTGATAAGGAATTTGATTTTGCACTAGTACTTTTTCAAATGGCAATGTTAAGTAGTTAGCTCGATACATAATAACAATATCTTTATAAACAAAGTCACCTTTACTAACAAGATTTTGAATAGTATTTATTACATAACGAGTTTCTGTATATTGATCATAAAAATCATTATAAACAACCGGTGTTCCATTTTCATTTTCCGTAAATAAATTTTTCTCAATACGTCCCTTATTATGTTTAATAAGTTTATTTGCAGCATTAAGAATAGGTGCAGTTGAACGATAGTTTTCATCTAATATAACTGTTTCAATATTTTGATATGTTTTTGGCATGCTTAACAAAATGTTTTGATTAGCGCCTCGCCAAGTATATATTGTTTGATCCGGATCACCAACAACATATAAACATGTATCTTTGTCCATTAAATAACGAACAATTTTATATTGAATATCGTTCGTGTCTTGGAATTCATCAATAAGAATATGTTTATAAAATCTCTTCCATTTATTTCTAATAGATTCATATCCTTCAAGTATTTCAAGAGTACGAAGCAACAAGTCATCAAAATCTAATTGGTTGGTAAGTTCCAATTCTTCTTGATATAACTTATAAAAATGTAACTTATCTCTTTCTTTTGGATCATAAGACTTAATTACTACATCATCTGGATAGCATCCTAGATTTTTTTGATAAGAAATATATCCAGGTAATTCTTTATAAATTTGTGATTTTGTATTTAATCCCTCTGATTTAAGAATTCTTTTTATAATTGCTTTTTGGTCATCTTCATCAATAATAATAAAATTTTGTGGAATACCAATTACTTCTATTTCTCTTTTTAAAAAGCGTAAGCAAAAAGAATGGAAAGTAAAAACATTTAAACTTCCTGGATTAATATTAGGCAAAAACTTTGTAATACGTTTTTTTATTTCACCTGCAGCTTTATTTGTAAATGTAATAGCCAAAACTTGATTTGGATACACACCTAATTCATCTAAAATATAAATAAAGCGATTAGTAAGTACACGTGTTTTACCAGAACCCGCTCCAGCAATAACACGGCAATATTGGCTATCTGTAGTCACTGCTTTTAATTGTTTATCATTTAATCTTTGTAATTCCGATTTCTCCATTTTTATCACCAAAACTTCGGTTATTATTTTAGCATATTTATTATGCTAAATAAATGAGAAATAGAAACTTTTAAAGGAAACTTTTTTAATCAAATAACAAGTTAGAAATCTCATTAACACCAACATAATTATTACTCACTTTGTGATTTTTAATTTCTAACAAAGTAGGAAAGCCAGTAATCACAATGTCTTGATAATTAGTTACACCAATATTAATAGAGCGATCATAACCATAATTAAATTTATTTGAAGGAATTACCAAATAAAAATTGTCATTATTTAAAGCATAAGTTACAATATGATTTTTGAGCGAATCGCAAGAAGCACATCCGTCCATATAAAAATAAAAATATCCTGTATTATAATCAAAAACGCTTTCAAATTGCACATAAATTTCACTTTCATTACGCGTTATAGATACACTTTCTTCAATATGACAAGAAGTTAATAAAGTTAAAATTACTAAGTTAATAATTTTTTTCATAAAAATCACCTATTAATAATATAAAAACAAATTATGTCGAATTCGCCAAAAAAATGTATTGTAAAGTAAAAATGTGTTAAACTTAGATAGGTGAGAAAATGAAAAAAAGCAAAGCTATTTCTAACTTAACTTTTATTGCATTAATGTCAGCAATTAATGTTATTTTTGCTCTATTAATGACTTTTCTACCAGTATTATCAGTCTTACTTTACTTAATGCTACCTTATATAACCACAATGGTAATACTTGTTTGTCAAAAAAAATATTATCCTATTTACTTTATTGCTTCCATTTTTTTATCGTTTATTATCAATTTACAAGGCATTGAATATACCATTTTCACTTTAATACCTTCTTTAATAACTGGAACAGTATTTGGTATATGTATTGAAAAAAAGGTAAATATTGGTATAACAATTATCATTTCTAGTTTTTGCCAATTTGTCTTTGGTGTTGCTACCATTCCTTTAATAAATCTCATTTACACCAATGATAATCACTCTATTTTAGAAGTGTTTAAAACAATTCTAGGTGAAAACAAAGAATTTTTATTATACAAACTATTTTTACCAATTAACTATGTTGTAGCATTAGCACAAAATATTATTAGTTTTCTTCTTATTTCTTCAAGTATTACTCGTTTCAAAGTGGAAATTATTACTAAAAATAGTAATCAATTAGCTTATTCTTGTACTTGCATTATTCTAAGTATATTAACAGTTTTATCCGCTTTATTCTTTGATGATTTAATGTATTTACTTTTATCTATGTGCATTAGTCTTATTTCATTAATAGTTTTAGATTTATTTGAGAATAAAACTATTGGGATATTGATTACATCAATTAGCATAGTGGGTTTCATCATTTTATTTGTTATTTTTGCTAAAACAAATAGTCTATTAGTGCCATTAGCCATGTTATTTCCAATTGTCGTTATTTCAACATATAAATTTTTTATTCTTGTTAACAAAAAATAAGCAAAATGTTACAATAAATTAGTAAAAGGAGTGTGGTAATATGCTATCAATTCTTAAGACATTTGGTCTTGGTTTACTCTATACTTTATTATCTCCTTTTATTGCGCTTATTTTGGCTTTGTATTTCGTTTATACTTTTCTTGCTTTCATTGTTATGTTTCTTATAAACATCTTTAAATTTTTTAAAGGAAAAAGTATCACTGATAAACTTCCTATTGATGTTGAAGCAGAAAAAATATTACTAGCTCAAGAACAATATGAAACAAAATTTAAAGAAGCTATTATTAATAATCAATTAAATGTTGTTTCTAATCCTAATAATGTAACAACCAATAATGCTTCTATTCCGCCAGTAAATAATGAAACCAATAACACTTCTAATGAAATAGAAGGCGGTGATAATCATGATTAGTCTTATTAAATTAACAGAAAATGATAAAAGAATTCTTATTGTCGTTTTTCTAGCTATCATTATTATCTTCTTATTTATCGGATTTATTGTTAATTTAGTTAAACGAATTATGGCTAAACAAGGCAAAGCTGTTGATACATATATGTATAATGTTGTCAAAGCTAAATTAGTCACTACTCCGCATCAATTTAGAAAAGTATCAGAAAAAAAGAATATGATTATGTTCTATAAAAAGATACGCCTACCATTTGTTCTTATTTTGATTGGGTTTGTTATTTTAGCTCAATACATGATTATTGCTCATACATCAAATTTAGCATTCTATTTTTCTAAAGAGCATGGTATTAATAGTTTATTTTACCATTGGGATTGGGGTAGCGTTGAAAAAGCCACTCTTCTTGGGATTAAAACATTTATTCCTTCAACATGGCCAGAATTAATTTGGAAGCCAACATTTGTATTTGATCATCAAGCAATTACCGCTTACTTATCATTCCCTTGCTTTGTGGTTGGTGGTATTCTTTATATTCATCAATTAGTGGCTTATATTTCTCGTCAATTACGTGCAAGACAATTATCAACATCCGTATTCCAAAAAAGTCTTACACCTGAACAAACAAGTTTATAGTTAAAAAGTGCAGATTTGCTGCACTTTTTAAATTCCATCATGATGAAGTTTATAATTCAATAATAAGACTGATACTATATAGATTATTAATGTGTAAGCTAGAACAATTAAATATGGTATAAGTATATTAAAGTCGCCACTAATAACTAAATTACTTACTTTTGTAGCATTAGCGAAAGGAAATATATAGCATATCTTTTTGAATGCTCCTTCCATTGTATCAAGAGGGAAAAACATACCACCTAATAATGAAGTCATTGTTGGAACAATTGAGGCTATTCCACCTACTGATGCGCTATTTGTCAAAGTACCTAATAATATTCCATATCCTATAAATAAAAATGAAATAGGAAATAATAATAAGCTAGCAATTAAAACATAACCAGTTACTTTTAAGCCTAAAATTATACCAATAATTAACATAACTATTTCTTGAAAAGCTGCGATTGGAAGAATACTTAAAGTATAACCAATTATAAAATCTTTTGCTTGCATCGGTGTTGATTTTAAACGCATCAAGAAATAACTTTCCTTATCATTAGCAATCATATTACCGACAAATATTGTAATAAACGAAAAACTAAATACTATCATTGCCATTGTTAAATGATTAATTTCAAATTGCGGAGTATTAAGGATTGCTTCTTCACCTAAAGAATGCATAATTAACGATAAAACAACAAATAGTACCCCAGGAAAAACAACAAAGAAAATGCTTGATAATGGATTACGAATTAATTCTAAAATATTTCGTTTAGTAAATGTTAAATAGCGCATATTAATTTTCACCTACAATCTTAATAAATGCTTCTTCTAATGAATTTGTATTAGTGGATTTTAAAATATTTTCTAAATTATTAATCATTAAAATTTTTCCATTTTTCATAATCGCAATATCATCCACTAAAGCACTTATTTCTTCCATATAATGTGAAGTTAATATAATTGTTACTTTGCCTTTAAGATTATTAATAACGTTCCATAGTTCATGTCTATTAATAACATCTAATCCTAAAGTTGGTTCATCTAAAAATAAAATACGCGGATTAGTTACTAAAGCCATGGCAATAGATAACCTTCTTTTATAACCACCTGATAATGTTTTAGCACGTCTATTAATATAATTTTCTAATCCTAAATTATTAATGACACGTTCTGTATTATCTTTTATCTTTACTTTATCTTTAAAATACAAACTAGCCATTAGTTCTATATTCTCTTTAACTGTTAAATTATTAGCAATTGCACTTTCTTGTGGAGATACACCGATAATGCTTTTAATTTTATTAATGTCTTTATAAATATCATAATCAAATACTTTAATATCACCGTTTGTAGGACGTGTTAAACCACTCATCATTTTTATGGTTGTGGTCTTTCCTGCGCCATTAAGGCCAAGTACTCCAAAGATTTCTCCTTCTTTTACATTAAAAGAAACATCATTAACCGCAAGAACGTTCTTAAATTGTTTGGTCAAATTTCTTACTTGTATTGCATCCATAATTAATTTTCCTTATCAAGAACATCTTTAGCAAATTGTGTCACAACTTTAGCATCAGCAAGAGCAAGACCTTGATTTAAATCTCCAAAGACTGCTAATTTATCACCTGTTTTAAAATTAAAAGTTAATAATGCTTCTTTAGGTATTGTAATATCACCATTCTCTTTAATTTCCACTATTCCAAAGAAAAATTTATCTTTCGGTCTTATGGATTTAGCATCTTTTTTATCACTTTCTAAAAGATCATCAATAGAAACTTGATACATTTCACACATCTTTTTAAGTGTAAAAATATCTGGTACTGCTTCACCTTTTTCCCATTTAGCAATTGTTTGACGGGTAACATTTAAAGAATCCGCTAAATCTTCTTGTGTTAATTTATTTATTGTTCGTAAGTTTTTTAATACATCACTTAACATAGTTTCACCTTCTAATAAAATTATATAGAAAATTCACACCAAAAAACATACCCACTATTTTACAATGGATGTTAATAACTATTAACATTTTAAACTAAATCATGATTAATTTTTTCTATTTAATATAATAAAATTAGATTACTTATTTTTTAACTTAAAATTACACTAAAAAAATAAATATAAAAACAACTAATCTTTTAAACATCCGATAGGAATAACAAATACACCGTCATCTCTTTTATATCCAAATTGGCTTCCAGTTATCACAATTTTTAAATCAGGTAATCTAAGCGGACATTGTTTTTCTTTTTGATTATATTCATTAATCAATCTTTCAATTTTACATAAGTGTTTAGCACCTTCGTCTATCTCTTTTGTACCAAGTTTAAATTCCAATAAAGCATATCTACCATCTTTAAGATGCAATACACCATCAGCCTCTAATCCGTATCTATCATGATAATAAGAAATTTCTCCATTCATTTTTGAGGAATAAATTTTTAAATCTCTTATACATAAAGACTCAAAAAGAAATCCTAATGTTTTAAAATCAGTATTAAAATACTCAGGAGTAATACCTAAAGCCGCAACCGCTATAGAAGGATCAATTAAATTTCTTTTATTAGTAGTTCTAATTGCATCTTTTGACCTAATTGAAGGACGCCATGCTGGGATGTCTTCAATAATATATAATTTTTCAAGTGCTTGAATATAATCATAATATGTAGTCTTAGATATATCAGTTGTAGAAACAACATCTCCAAAAATAGTTTTTGTTTCGGCTAATGTACATATATTCCTCGAATAAGACTTTAAAATCTTTTCCGCCCATAATGGATTTCTTTTAACGTTATCTATACTAGAAATATCTCTATGACATGTTTGGTAAAATAAATCATTAGCTATTTCTAATTGTGATTCAGGAGTTTTATTTAAAAGAGCTCTTGGCCAACCGCCCCTACAAATAGCAAATATCAATTTATCAATAGTGAGTTTTGATTCAACAAAATCTAATGTTTTATTATTAAATAAATCTATTAATGAAATTTCACCAGATGACTCTTCACTTTCAAATAAACTCATAGGATACATTTTTAACGTAGATATACGCGTTGTTCCTGTATGAGGTGTATTAACCGTTTGAGATGATGAACTTGTTAAAATATATAGTCCTGATTCATTTCTATCATCAACAGATTTTCTTATAGCGCCCCATATTTTAGGAGCATCTTGCCATTCATCAAACAATCTAGGATTATCTCCTATTAATAGTTTAGAAGGTACATTGTTTGCTACCGAAAGATATTTATCTCTCATATCTTCATCTTGAAATTCAATCACACTTTTCGCCTGTTGTTTTGCAGTTGTAGTTTTACCACATCCTTTAGGCCCAACAATCAAAGTCGCACCAAATGCCTCTAATTTTAATTTTAACAAATTGTCTGCAATTCTTTTTTTGTAATTTTTCATATGCCATCACCAATATAATTATATATGTAACTTGACACATTTGTGGTGTTTTACTTGACACATTTGTGCTATATAACTTGACACATTTGTGCTATATAACTTGACACATTTGTGATAGTAAATGTCCGAATTATAGAATATAAATTTAAATATAAATTTATGATATTATTAATTGCTCCAATAACAAGTATAAAAAAATGATGCTCACGCACCATTAATTTTTAACATCTATAATATAAGTCATCTTGCCAACAAAATGTTCACTTTTGAATTGAGTTGGATATCCTTTGCTATTAGCGTAGCCCGCCATTGCAAGAATAAAATCATCATCTTTTCCGCCATTATTTTCAAATTTTGACCAAGTATAAGATATATCTTCATTATTAGTAGTATCTTCATCAACTAATTTAATAATAGTTCTTGCCTTATATTCATAAGCTTGATCATAACTAGCGCTATCGAGATGTTCAATTTTTGCATTTGGTAATAATTCACTAATTTTTGTATTTACTTTTTGATAATCTTCATCATTACCAATTACTAATGCATCAACATATCCTTCTGGTAATCCATAAACATATTCAATATTCATTACAAATGCTGGATTATCTTTATAAGCGTAAATAGTGGATTTTATTCTTTGCCCCTCTTCATCTGGCAAAGAATAATTGACATACTTCATTTCTAAACCATTATTAATTTTAAGTATTTTTCCCATTTTATTAATATTAAATTCATCACACTCTGGGTAAAAGAAATAATCGCCTAATGGCAAAGCATTGCCAGATTTATCATAAAATATATTAACACCGGTATTAAAATATTGATTAATACCTTCGTATCTTAAAGATCTTTCTAGTTGTAAATTACTTTTATTTTCTTGTACTCTTACTAATTGAACATTTTCATAGAGATCTAAATTATCTATATCAAAATTACTCTTTGTAAATAAAATATGATCTCCATATATTGCAAAGTCACCACTAATAACATCATCATCGCTTTTAATATATTGCTTATATATTTCTAACGATTCTTTTGGGCTTTTATCTTTTAAAGAAACTAAACCTTCAACACGTTTAGAAGCATCGATTAGATTAACAATACTTGCGCCGATATTAAAAGCCAAATATCCAAATAGGACAAAATTAATAGCAATTAAAAGGCCACGTATACGACGTTTCGCTTTTAATTTAGTAACTAATTCTTCATCACTTACTTCAGTTATTAATTCAGCCATACTTTACTCCTTCTAGAATTTTAAATTGTTTGGTGTTCTTGGGAATGGTTGAACATCACGAATGTTTCCCATACCTGTTACATACATTAATAAGCGGTCAAAACCAATACCAAATCCAGCATGCTTACAACCACCATATCTTCTTAAATCTAAGTACCATTCTAATCCTTCAGTTTTCATACCGATTTCATGCATTCTATTTAATAAGACATCATATCTTTCTTCACGTTGACTTCCACCTACTAATTCACCAACATTTGGTACTAATAAGTCACATGCCGCAACTGTCTTATTATCATCATTTACACGCATATAGAATGCTTTAATATCTTTTGGATAATCTGTTAAGAATACAGGTCCTTTGATAACTTGTTCGGTAATATAACGTTCATGTTCACTTTGTAAATCCATGCCCCAGTAAATATTATCGTTATCAAATTTATGTCCATCTTCTTTAGCTTTTTGAAGTTCGCAAATTGCTTCAGTATATGGCATTCTCTTGAAATGAGAGTTCTTAACATGATTTAAGCGTTCCACTAAGGTCTTATCAATCATCGTGTTAAAGAAGTTAATTTCTTCTTCACAATTTTCCATCACATAATTAATACAGAATTTAATACAATCCTCAATTAAATCCATATCATCTTCTAAATCTGCAAAAGCAATTTCTGGTTCAATCATCCAGAATTCAGAAGCATGACGAACTGTATTAGAACGTTCTGCTCTAAAAGTTGGACCAAATGTATAAACATCACGATATGCTAAAGCAAATGCTTCAACTTGTAATTGACCAGATACTGATAAGCAAGCTGGTTTACCAAAGAATGATTTTGGATCTTTATCATTAGTAACTACATTAAATGTTTCACCAGCACCTTCAGCGTCATTACTTGTAATAATTGGTGTATGAACATAAATAAATCCTTGAGATTGGAAGAATTCATGAATAGCCATTGATAAAACACTACGAACACGGAATACTGCTGAGAATGTATTTGTACGTGGTCTTAAATGCGCAATATCACGTAAAAATTCAAAACTATGACGTTTCTTTTGAAGTGGGTAATCTTCATCTACTCCGCCTTCTAGTTCAATAGAAGTTAAATGAATTTCAAATGGTTGTTTCATTTCTGGAGTTAAGACAAATTTACCAACAATATGGATACTAGATCCTGTTGAAAAATGAGAAACTTCCACGAAGTTTTCTAATACTTCTTTATCATAAACGATTTGAGCATTTTTAAAATATGTACCATCGTTTAATTCAATAAAACCAATTGAGCCATTATTACGATTAGTTCTAATCCAACCTTCTAACTCAACATCGGTGATTGATTCTTTTTCAAATGCATCTCCAAATTTGCATGTTTCATATAATTCTCTTACTGTTTTAAATTCGACCATAAATTTATTCCTTCCTCTTCACAAATATTATTATATCATCGCATTATTAATTTGCCATTAATAATATTAAATTATTAAAATTTTCTAAATTCATCAATTTTCCAACTTGGATCAACCGAAATTGATAAGTCAGCAAAAACTTGTTCATCATATAATCTTGACGCTACTTTTGCAATCATTGCAGCATTATCGGTACAACACCACATTGGTGGAATAATAACATCAATACCGCTGCCATCTAAACGGCTAACAATTTCTTTACGTAAATATGAGTTTGCAGATACTCCGCCGGCAAGTACAACTTGTTTAACATCATATTCTTTTACTGCACGGAGTGATTTTTCTAAAATCATACCGATTGCCACTTCTTGGAATGAACAACATAAATCTGGAATATTAATTTTTTCGCCTTTTTGTTCCATATTATGTGCCATATTGATAATGCTTGTTTTTAACCCTGAATATGAAAAATCATAAGACTTATCATGTAAAGGAGTTGGTAACTTATAAGTATGATGTCCTTCTTTAGCATATTTATCAATTGGAATACCACCTGGATAAGGTAAACCCATAACACGCGCTACTTTATCATAACATTCACCAATTGCATCATCTTTAGTCTCACCAATGATTTCAAAATCAAGGTGCTTACGCATAATGACAAGTTCAGTATTACCGCCACTTACAACAATAGCAAGTAATGGGAACTTTAAAGGTTTAACATATTCATTTGCGTATATATGTCCCGCTAAATGATGGACTGGAATTAAAGGTTTGTTATACAAAAGAGCAATTGTTTTAGCGGCTTGTATACCAACATGCAAAGCACCAATTAATCCCGGACCTCTTGTGACCGCTACCGCACTAATATCTTCTAATTTAATATTAGCTTTATCAAGTGCTTCTTTTAAGACAATAGTAATATTTTCTGCGTGAAGTCTAGATGCAATTTCTGGCATTACTCCACCATATTTTGTATGTACTTCAATTTGTGTAGAAACAACATTCGCCAACAATTCATCATCTTTAATAATTGCTACTGCGGTTTCATCACATGAAGACTCAATTGCTAAAATAATTTTAGACATTTTGTTCACCTACTTCTTTAATCATGAATTTGGCATCATCGCCATTATCATAATATCCTTTTTTAATTAAAGCTTCTTTAAACCCAAACTTTTCATATAAAGCAATCGCTTTATCATTTTGAGTTCTTACTTCTAATGTAATCTTATTTACTCCAGCATTAGTCACACGATTAATCATATCTTGCATTAATACTTGACCAATGCCTTTTCTTCTTAAAGAACTTAAGACCGCAATTTGATTTACTTGCGCTACATCAAACGTTATCCAAAAATCAATAAATCCACATATGACACCTTCATAATCAGCGACAAGTAATATGGCATAAGGATTTTCATTTAATTCATAATTAAATTGTTCTTCATTCCAAGGAGAGATAAAACTATCATTTTCAATTACTAAGACTTTACTTAAGTCTTTTTTTGTCATTGGACGTATTAGCATAACTAATCCTTCATATAAACTGGTGTTGCACCTAAAGAATTCTTTGTTGGAGTAATGTAATCAATAAGTGAAATCATTTCACTTAATACATTACTTTCTTTTCCTTCAACACCTAAATGATTAGCGTTACCGCAAATAACATAATCTTTATGAGCTTCAATATATTGTTTTAATTCATCATTTTTCATAATCGTATCATTTAAGATAACTTTATCGTTTTCATAAACACCAACATAACTACGATTACTTCTTGCATTAATTACACAAATTGATGGATTTTTACCATCTTTTAAGATTTGCAATGATGATACTAAGTATAACGGTATATTTAACGCTAAAGCCATAACTTTAGCAATAGTTAAAGAAATTCTTACACCGGTATATGAACCAGGTCCAATGCCACACATAACACTATCAATATCTTCTCTAGTGACATTATTTCTTTTTAAAATTTTCTCTAATTCCACAATCATCAATTCACTTTGTCTTTGCCAAGCCTCATATTGAATAAAATCAATTAATTGATGATCTTTAGCTAAGCCAACTGCTAAATTACAATCAGAACTATCTAATAAAACAGTATACATTACTTTTGACCTCCTAAGAGTTTATCAAATAATGGTTGATAAGCATTATTATTTGAAGAAATATTAATAATACGTGTATTCAAATCTTTATTTAATATTTCAATATTTAGAGATATATTTTCATCGATTTTTTCACTAATAAAATTTGGCCATTCGATTAAACAAATTCCATTACCTTCGATAAATTCTTCTAATCCTAAATCCTTATTCGTTCCTTCTTCTAAACGATAAGCGTCAATATGATATAAAGGTAATGTTCCATGAAAATAACATTTCATAATATTAAAAGTTGGAGAAGATACTTTATCTGTAATATTTAATCCTTTAGCAATGCCAGAAGATAAAGTTGTTTTACCAGCACCTAAATCACCAGTTAAAGTGATTACTGATCCACGGAATAAAAAAGGAATTAAACTTTTTCCAAATTCAATAGTTTCCTCTTTTGATTTACTTACACATGAATAATACATATACTCACCCACTTCGAGCAATTATTATATCATACTTGATATAAAATGTATCTATTTGTTAGAATTTTTATCTTAAATTTTTAAGAAAATTTCCTTGATTTTTTTTATAATTTGTTTGTCGTATTTTAAATTCATTGTTTCTATTAAACAAACTACACTCCAAATTTTCAGTTTTCTAAGCATTAGATATTTTGCGGGTAAACCCATAAAATTTCTAATACATATAAATTTTAATCATTTTAATTGAAAAATCACAAGATGAATTTTATATACTTTATTTCATTATTTTTATCAAAATACTTTAAGAATGTCTAGTTTTTGCTATACTATAAGTGGGTGATAAATATGAAAAGTCATGATAAGAAAAAATTGACTATTAGATTTTGTGGATTTGTTTTATTAGCTGTTGGATTGGTATTTACCATAATGGGTTTTGCATCATTTTTTAATGCTATGAACTCATCATCTCAACCAAAATTGTTTTGGTGCTCATTTGTTGGTTTGCCTACTCTTGCTATTGGCATTATACTTGTAGTATTTTCTTACCAAAGAGAATTACATTCATATATGAAGGATGAATCTATGCCTGTATTTAAAGAAGGATATCGCGATATGCATAGTGAAATAAATGATTTTGCTAAAACTATGCGTGGAGAAGAAACTGAAAAAATTTGTCCTAATTGTGGAACAAAAAATGAATTTGCCAATAATTACTGCAAGAAATGTGGCAAAAAATTACAAAATAAAGTTTGTCCAAAATGTCAAAACGAAGTGGATTGTGATGCCACATTTTGTCCAAAGTGCGGAGAAAAATTATAAAAATTAGGAGACTATTTTATGTTTGATGTTATTGTTATTGGTGCTGGACCAATTGGTTTAAACACCGCTATTAAAGTTAGTGAAAAAGGAAAATCAGTTTTAATTATTGAAGCAGAAAGTTTTTTAGGCGGACAATTAACTAGATTATATCCAGAAAAAGAAATCGTCGATATAAAAGGTATTCCATCTATTAAGGCAAAAGACTATATTGCTTCTCTTGTTAGTAAAGTAAATAGCCAAGATAAAATCGAAGTTAAACTTAGCGAAAGAGTAAACGAAATTAAAGAACATATAGTTGTTACTAATAAAGGACAATATGAAGCTAAATATATTGTCATTACTATTGGTTTAGGAACTACTACTCCTCGTCCAATGGGACTAGAAGGAGAAAAAGAATGCTCTAATATTTTATATTCTCTTCAAAGTCTTGAAACTTTAAAAAACAAAGAAGTATTAGTTCTTGGAGGCGGTGATTCCGCTTTAGATTGGGCCAAAGAAATATCAAATATTTCTGATCACGTCACTATTATTCATCGTCGTAAAGAATTTCGTGGTGATTTCAATACTATTAAAGATATTCAAAATGTCATTGTTAAAACACCATTTATTCCTGTTAAAATTATTAAATCCGCTAGTAAATTAGAAGATTTAGTAATTAAAAACGTTGAAACAAATGAAGAAGAAACTTTACCTGCTGATTATGTCTTTGTAAATTATGGAAATATTCCTATGGTAAATACTTTTAACTTTGCTTCTCTAAATAATGGTTTAGCGGTAAATAACGATTTTAAAGTTAATGATTTTACATTCGCTATTGGTGATATTGCTCGATACGAATCAAAGAGAAATCGTATTGAACCAGGTTTAGAAGAATTAAGTCATATTCTTCCTTTAATCAAATAATTCAAAATAAAATTTAAACAAATAAAACGCTATTAGTTAAGAATTAAAATCTTCTTACTAATGGCGTTTTTTCTAACAAATTATAAAAAATTCCGCGTGAGTCTACATAAATAACCCCGCGGAAGTTTAAAGCATATTTATATTATATTATTTTGCTTCTTTTATTTTTTTTAAATAAAATCTTACTATACATTTGATAGTTATATCTAAGAAAACAAAGCTTAAAAGAATAGCAATTATTATTAATATATTTTTTATTTCAAGCGTTGTTAACATAATATCACTCCTTTTACTCACTACACTTTAGTGATTCAACCATGTCAATTTTCTTATTTTTATTAGCAATTACAATACTAACAAACCAAGAAACTCCTAATGTAATTAAAATACTTATTACAAAACTTAACCAACTTATTGATAGACTCATTTCATATTCACTAGCTAAAGCTTTAATTAAATAATCTAGTGTCCATACTCCAAGAGGAATACCAATTATTGTTCCTAAAATTGAAATCCACATATTTTGAGTAATTAATAAATTGCCTATTTTTTTATCTTTAAATCCCAATACTTTTAAAGTTGACATCTCACGATATCTTTCCATGAAACTCATAACACCTAAATTATATAAGACTACTACTCCAAGCACTACTGCCGCGATTATGAGTAAAGTTACACTTATATTCATTAATTCCATAAACGAATCAAATGATTTGATAATAATGCTCTTACTTTGAGTATTAATAATATTTTCATTAGCGTTAATATTTGATTCACTAGTATAAACAAGATTTATATGGTAATTAATGTTTTTAGATTTAGCGTAATCTTCATTCATAATTATTGCTTCACTCATTGATTTTAAGATATCTTTTACTA
>CALBGF010000192.1 GCA_937893635.1 uncultured Mollicutes bacterium
TTTTCCTAAAGTAAAAATTTCTTTTATAGTATCAACATTTTTTATTGGATTTGGAGTAGGTGTAGAAGAACTTGAAGAGTTAGATGTTGATGGTGATGTACTTGGTAATGTGCTTGCTGAATTACTAGCGGAATTTGAAGTACTTGGCTTAGTAGAATCAATAATGCTGGGAGCTTGACTAGTAGAATTACTAGATTCACTTGCACTTGGTGGAGTAATAATACTACAAGAACTTAATAAAGCTAGCCCTAAAGTAATAAATAAAGATTGTTTTTTCATATAATTTTCACTCACTTTGTTTGTGAGTTTATTGTACTACAATAAATAATCTTTTTCTAGATACAAAAAAATTGGATTTGTAGTCATATATAGTGCTTCATATAAAACAAAATAAAAACGATGCAAAATTGCACCGAAATATTCAACTGGTAGTCCCAGCGGGGATCGAACCCGCGAGCCAGCCTTGAGAGGGCTGTGTCTTAACCACTTGACGATGGGACCATGTGATTATATTTAATCACTAATCCCTGCGAATTGCAATAATTTGTTATTTTATAATGCAGTCTGCAGTGGCTTTGTTTGTGGCAATAGGGATGTCATACACTACTGCAATACGTAAAAGTGCTTTAACATCTGGATCATGTGGTTGCATTTGAAGTGGATCCCAAAAGAATACCACCGCGTCAATTACTTTTTCCGCTACTTTTGCACCGATTTGTTGATCACCACCAAGTGGACCAGGCAAATATTGTTTAACATCTAATCCAATTTCATCAGCAATTAATTTAGCAGTGTGACCAGTTCCACAAAGTTCAAAATCTTGTAATCTTTCTTTATTGTCTCTTGCCCATTTTACGATATCTTTTTTCATATTATCGTGAGCAATTAAAGCCAAAACTTTCTTTTTCATAAGTGTTATTTTCCTCCTTATTTGTATTATATCACATTTTATCAATATTATTGATATGAAAGTACTTTTATAAAAAAAGCAAGTTTTTGGTTGATTTTTGCTAAAATCGTCAAATTTTAGTTGTTTGAAAATTTCATAGCGTTTTTAGTGTATTTTTAAGAAAAATATTGCAATTCTACTATCAGTAGAGTTAAAATCGTTAACTCTCTAGTTAAAATAAGCGGTATTCCTTGTTAAATACTACGTATTTATGTAGTATTGTTGCGAGGAAAGCTTTTAATGTGCTTTCCATAGTTTAATGAATTTCATTGCAATAAATGAAACATGAGGTAGTAAAATATGAAAAAAGAAAAGAAGGAAAAATTACCAAAAGAAAAAAAAGTAATTGATCCTAAAAAAGAAAAAAAACAGACTATTATTGGTATGTCAATTACTGTTACTGCTTCAGCAATTGTTGGAGTATGTATTGGCACAATATTGCGTTCTACTTTGAATTCAAATGATAGACGTGATTTTGATGAAGACTTATATAAAGACGATATTGTGGCAATAAAATCTAAATATGAAAATGCATTATCAAAAAGTGTTACAGATTTATCAACTGTTTTAACACCAGTAGAAATGTTACAAGTTTCATTTGATTTACTTAATAACACGAACTATTTGAATGAATGTTATGGAATTAATAGTAACAACTATTCTGGTGATCAAATGATTACTAGTATGCGCGCTGTTTATAATGACCTTGTTTATTCTGAATCTCTTTCATATGGAAAGATGGTTAAGTTAGGAACTAGATATTTCCAAACTGGGGACAAAGTTGAATGTTATACAGCGGACAAGTATGAATTGCCAGAAAATAATAAAGATATTGTTTTAGCATCCTATAAAGATGATGTCAAAGAAATGACTTCTACGGCCTATGAAACAAAATTTGGTAGTCCAATGTCATCCGCAACTAACTTGCTTATAAGTTCTAAAACAGTTAAAGAAGGTACTACGCCAGTTATGAATAAAATAGATGGTGGCTATAAAATCGAAGTTGAATTATCCGATGATGCAACAGAAAGATATAAAACCCAAATCATCGCAATGGATGAAAAAGTTAGCGGAGTTAAACCTTTTATATCACTAAAACTTGTTTGTGAATTAGATGATTTACTTTATTTACACAATTTAGACTCATATGAAGAATACGATACGATTGCCTTGTCGGTTATTACTGCAAGATGTAAGGCACATTTAAATAATAAATTTTATTACGAAAAAGATGGTATGAATCGCGATTCTTTTCCTAAGGGAACAGAATCTTACGAAAGTTATAGAAGGGGGATTTAAAAATGAAAAGATTATATTTATATGCTTTAACATCTCTTTTAGTAACTAGTTCAGTTGCAACAGGTGTTACAGTATTAGGCGGAAAATCACATAATAGCAATTCATCGTCCATAAATAACTCATCACAAACACCTTCCACATCAACAGAAGAAGAACTTACACCACAAGCTAAATTTTTAAATAATATTATGAATTCGGGAAATATTGATTTAAATGATGCACAAGTTAAAGTTAAATATAAAGATCAAAATATTGATTTAGGTATTAATGGTACAGTTTCATTTTCAATGATTCCGAGTGTAACTATAAAAGCTGGTGGAAAAATATCAGTTAAATACGATTCATCAACATATGACTTAGATTTTACTTATATTGATTCGTCACTATATGTCTCCACTACGATGTTTGGCGATTTAAAAATGAAATTAGATATTCCAACATTTAGTGAGGGAATTAAAACTATTATTCCTCTCTTTGAAGATAAAGTTGATGCTCCTAATGATAGTGAAATTAATCAAGTGTTTGACATTGATGCTGATGGTCTATTATCAAAGTTCACAAACTTGGAATTTAATCCTACTTCAAATCCGGATGAATATAAAGCAGTATTCGAATTAAATGATTATCTTTTATTGGATATTTATACTGATAAAGATTACAAAGTAACAAAAGTTGATTTAGAAGATGTAAATATTAATGATATTTCTGTAAGTGCTGATATTAATACGAAATTGCATAAAAATAGTAATAAAGTTAAACTCCCAGAAAATGTAGAAGAATATGATGACTATACCGATATTTATAACTTTGTTTCAAGTGGATACGCTATTGCAAACCAAAAAGAATTTAACTTAGATGTTTCATTAGATTTGAAAAACAAAGAAAATGACTTTATTGGATTTAATGGCAATGTAGCATTTGATTTAGCAAATATGAAATTTGATGTTAAATCTAATTTAAATTATAAAGAACATAAATTTGATGTATTTACTCAATTTAATAAAGAAAAAGGTTTATATTTTTCTTTAAATGATTTATTAAAAGGTAGACTTAGCAATGATAATATTTCTTCTATTAAGAGTATTATTGAAGGATATTTAGATAGCGACATTTTAACTTATGCTCAAACTAAAATTAAATCATTAACAGATTCAAATGAATTTGTTGATATAAAGAATCATAAGTTAGATGAATATCTAGAAGCTATTAAAGATATTTCATATAATGATAATAAGATTATTGTTAAATTAGATGGTACACAATTATTAGGTAGTAATTGTGAAGTTGAATTATCTTTAGCTAAAGAAAACAATGTAATAACTCATTTGGAGATTGAAGATTTCACTTATGAAGATTATAAAGGGACTTTGAGTGTTAATTTAAATGCTTATCAAGGAATTACAGATGCAGATGATAAAGATTTTGAAGATTATTCACCAATTATTGATATTTATGATGAAATCAAATTATTAAGTAATCAAAAAGAATTTGGATTTACAGTGGATAACTTAACATTTACTAATAATTCTTATGAGCCTGCTAAAACATATGTTATTAAAAATGGGCATGTTCAATTTAAACTTGATGAAATTGAAACTGATTCAGGTAAGGTTCCTAATAATTCTTGCTACGTTGATATTGTTTTAAATGATGGAGTAAGTGATCATCAATTAGTTCTTGATATGCATAATGAAAAAGCAAGAATTATGTATAAAAATAGAAATGAAGTATATGGTGAAATTGAAGTTGGCACTGTCAAAGAAATGATTGAACAAATTATGACATTATTTGAGGGCGATAATCCTTTATTTAGTCAAATTGCTGCTTTAATACCTAGTGGTGATGAAGCAATGCTACTTCTTCAATTCTTAAAGAAAGATTTCTCAAATTTATCATTAGATTTATTAAAAGGATTCTCAATTGGCTCTGATAAAGCTAGTATTACTGTTGACAAAAAACTATTAGGATTAAATGAAGATTTAACCTTGAACGTTAATTATGAAAATAAAAAACTTACAAGTATTAATATTCCTAATATCGCATATAAAACATTAGATATTGCTTTAACTGCATCTATGTCAACTTATAATAGTGATTTGGGATTAAGTGATGAGCATAATTACTTAGATTTGAATTTGTTAAAGATTATTACAACTTATGGAATCCCAATGATGAATTATAAGCAATATATGTTAAGCGGAATTGTTAATTTAAAAATACATATAGGATCCTGGGATTTGGGTGTATACGATATGCCACTTAAGGTTTATATTTTCAATAACAATGGAAAAGCTGAAGTGAAAATTGACATTGAAAAAATACCAACTATTGATATTCCGTTTGCAAGAGAGGCTGGATTCCATAGCAGATTAGAAAGCAATATTGTGTCTAATACTAATTCGAATTATAAAACAGCGACTTCGGCGCTTACAACATTCCCTACTAATAAAGATGATAGACATGCTTCTATATATATTAAAGACGATTATATTTATATTGAACGTTCTGAAACAGGAATATTTTATAAAAGCGGCATTCTAAAATCACAAAATTTTGGAGAAACTTACACACGTTATGTGAAAGTTAATACTGCCGAGTTTACAAGTAATATTTATCAATATTTATTATCGGATTTGTTAGGTTTCTCTTCTACTTTATGTGATACTATTATTGATAGCACAGGCGATGGAAATAGTGCGGAAAATATGCAATTTGATAAATTAATAAATAATTTATCTTATGAAGAAGCAAACAATTCATTAAATATTGGTTTAGATATGTCTGCAATTACAGGAAACGAAGCTATTAAAAATACAAATGTAACTATAGTTCATTCTAATGATAGCTCTGATAAAAAGTTCTTAAAAGAATTTAAATTATCTATGGATATTGCATCATTAATAGATGTTGCTGCTTCATTATCTGTTGATGAGGATGGTATGGGTGACGACAATGAAGTGTTTGACGGAAATTTGATTATAAACTATTGTAATAACTGGTCTTATGGTGAAGGACGATATTCATCCCATAGCAAGTAATTAGGCATTAAAAAACACGCTTAGGGTTATGATTAATTTCATTTCTACTAGCGTGTTTTATTGTGTTTTTAATTAGTTTAATTTGTTTTCAATAACAAAATCAATACGTTCTTTAAGTTGTTCTTTACCTAATATTTGTAATACATAATATAGGTTAGGACTTTGTTTTGATGATGTAAATGTTATTCTTAAGATTTCTGCAACATCACCAACATGACCGATATATTGATCTTTGTTTTGCTTATAAATTTTATTACTTTCAGCAAAACCAAATTTCTTTCCTAATTCTTTTAATGAATTAAACCAATTTTGTTCATCAAGAGATAAGTCTAATGTATCAATAAATTCTTTTAATAAAGATTTAATAACTGATTTATCGATAAATGGATTAAATGGCAATTCATTTTGCATTAATTCTAAATAATAATCTTTATAGAAGAATTTAATAATATTGAATATGTCAGAGAATTTTTCGTAATCTTTACGTGGATTTTCTTTTTCACGTTCAATATTCATAATAGACATAAAGTAATTTCTATCTAAATCGATAAGATGTAGTAGTTTTTCATCATATACTTTAGCCCATTCATAAGCTCTATTAGTAATTTCTTCTTTACTCATTCTTGAAAGGATTTCTTTAGAAATAAACTTTAATTTCATAATATCAAATAATGCACCATCAAGAGACATCTTTTCGAATGTTAATTTGAATTCATCATTAGAAGTTGTTTTATGTTCTGCTTTCCATTCTTCAAAATTAGAATTGGCAATTGTTAATAAATATTCAATTAAAGCCTCAACAGGATATCCATCTTTTAAGAAATATGATACTGCGGCTTCATCATCTTTTCTTTTGGATAGTTTACGTCTATTACCATTATCAAGTTTCATGATAACTGGTAAATGAGCGTAACTAGGAAGTTCAAATCCTAGAGTATTAAATAGTTCAATATGAATTGGTAATGATGATAACCATTCTTCTCCACGTGTTACACAATTGGTACGCATAAAGTGATCATCAACTGCGTGAGCAAAGTGATATGTTGGTAATCCATCACTTTTTAATATAACGATATCTTGATCATTTTCGCTTAATTCAAGATCTCCTCTTATTAAATCATGAACTTTAATCTTGTTTTCGTGATTGCCATTACTTTTAAAACGAATTACATAATGTTCACCATTTTTAATACGTTCATATGCTTCGTCAATACTTATGTTTCTACATTTAGCAAATTCTCCATAATATCCTGGAGTAAGTTTTTTTGCTTCTTGATCTTTTCTTAAAGCATCTAAATCTTCACTAGTACAAAAGCAAGGATATGCACGACCTATTTCAATTAAATACTTAATAACAACACGGTAAATAGAAGCACGCTCAGATTGTTTATATGGCCCATAAGCACCAACTTCGTGGTTACCTAAATAACCTTCCATAGGAATAATATTAAATGCTTTTAATTGCTTTAATAAATCCTCGCCTGATCCTTCAATTTCACGTTTTGTATCAGTATCTTCTAAACGGATGTAAAATACACCATTAGAATCTTTTGCAAGTTTATAAGCAATTAGTGAAGTGAATAACGAGCCAGTGTGTAAGAATCCAGTAGGGGAAGGTGCAAATCTAGTAACTAAGGCATTTTCGCTTAAGTTTCTTTTTGGAAATCTTTTTTCTAAATCTTCAATAGTTTCATTTACATCACTAAAAATTAAGTTTGCTAAATCTAAATTATTCATAAATAATAACCTTCTTTCATCCGCTAAATATCATAACACATAAAAAAAATAATATCATTATTTTTTAATAAATATTTAAAAGTAAAAAAA
>CALBGF010000193.1 GCA_937893635.1 uncultured Mollicutes bacterium
ATGTACTCCTTTTTCTAATACCTCAGAAGCTGTTTCTGATTCATGATCAGCCATGCTTTTTGCTCTTTTTTGTGCTTCTTCTTTTGTGATATTTGAGCCATCACATGATGCTGCAAGTAAGGCAACGAATGCTAAACTTGCAATAGTCTTAATATTTTTTTTCATAATAATTTTCTTCCTTTCTTTATATTTACAATATAACAATATTAAAAAAACATTGCAACTATGACAATGTTTTTTTAGACAAAATTCAATTATTTGTAAATTTTTATTTAGTTCCAGTAGATCCAAATCCGCCTATACCACGTTTAGTATCATTTAAATTTTCTACTTCATCAAATTCAACTTTTAAAAATGGAGTGACCACTAATTGGGCAATACGTTCATTCTTAGCAATAGTTTGTGGTTCATCACTATGATTATGTAAGGCAACCATGATTTCTCCTCGATAATCAGCATCCACTACTCCGACTTTATTAGCAGGGGCTAAATGTCTTTTGCTTGCTAATCCACTACGTGCATAAATTAATCCTGCATAACCAACTGGTATTTCTAAAGCAATACCGGTATGAATTAATTTGGTTTGATGAGGTAAGATAGTAACATCATTTTCTTCACAAGCATATAAATCTGCGCCTGCTGAAAATTCACTACCATAAGTTGGAATTGTTGCTAAATCATTTAGTTTTTTAATGTTAATATGCATAAGTACCTCCTATTTATTAAGAGAAGATAAAACTATCTTTCCTTGTTTATTTGTTTCATTCATATCAATAATTCTTTGATTACTTGAGCCACGGAATTTAAGACGAATATCTTTTAATTCTTCTACAAATTTTCCATCTACTAAAATATCAATTAGACTTAGTATTTCTTTTGCACTTGGTAGACTTGCTCTACTTTGTTCAATACCTATCAATTCTTCATAAGTAAATCCAGAATAAACCCAAATTGTTTTATTAGGAACTTCTTTTCTTACTTCTTTTATAAGCTCTAATACCTGTTCTTGGTTTTCTGGTTCAAATGGTTCTCCACCTAAAATCGTAAGTCCTTCAATATATTCTTTTTTTAAACTATCAATTAAAGCCTCTTTAGTATAATTAGTAAATTCTTTACCATAATCAAAAGCCCAAGTCATAGGATTAAAACAGTTCTTACAATGATTACGACATCCAGAAACGAAAAGGGATACACGTACCCCTATTCCGTTAGCGATATCACAATTTTTAATCTCGCCATAATTCATAATTATAAATGTAATACTCTTTCTTTAATTTCTTGTGTACGGCCTTGGTTCCAATATTGTGTGCCAATATAGCCACATGTACGACGCGCAACATTCATTTTACTTTGATCTCTATTATGGCAATGTGGGCATTCCCAAACTAATTTACCATCTTCATCAGTAACAATTTGAATTTCTCCATCATATCCACAAACTTGGCAGAAATCTGATTTTGTATTAAGTTCGGCATACATAATATTTTCATAGATGTATTTGATTACTGATAATACTGCTGGAATGTTATCTTTCATATTTGGAACTTCTACATACGAAATAGCGCCACCAGGTGATAATCTTTGAAATTCTGCTTCCAAAGCAAACTTAGAAAATGCATCAATTTGTTCAGTAACATGAACGTGATATGAGTTAGTAATATAATTTTTATCTGTTATTCCTGGAATAATACCAAATCTCTTTTGTAAACTCTTAGCAAATTTATAAGTTGTACTTTCAATTGGTGTTCCGTATAAAGAATAATCGATATTTTCTTCTTTTTTCCATTTGTTAGTATAGTCATTTAATGTTTGCATGACTTTTAAGCCAAATTGCTTTCCTTCTTCTTCAGTAAGTTTTTTATCAACCATGTAAAGAACTGTTTCCCATAAGCCGGCATATCCTAAAGAAATGGTTGAATAACCACCATGAAGGAGTTTATCAATAGTTTCACCTTTCTTTAATCTTGCTAATGCGCCATATTGCCATAAAATTGGGGCAACATCAGATACAGTACCTGTTAATCTTTCATGACGACATTGTAACGCTCTATGGCAAAGCTCAAGACGTTCATCAAGTATTTTGAAGAATAAGTCCATATCTTTCTTAGAAGATAAAGCTACATCAATTAAGTTAATTGTAACAACGCCTTGATTAAAACGACCATAATATTTAGGCTTTCCGTTTTCATCAACATAAGGAGTCAAAAATGAACGACAACCCATACAAGGATAGCAATTACCATTACCATTCTTATCAATCTTATATTCAAGCATTTTCTTTTCTGAAATATAGTCTGGTACCATTCTTTTAGCAGTACATTCCGCTGCTAATTTAGTCAAATACCAATATTTAGAATCTTCATGAACATTTTCTTCTTCTAAAACATAAAGAAGTTTTGGGAAAGCTGGAGTAATCCATTCGCCAGCTGGATTTTTAGTACCTTGAATTCTTTGTTTTAAAACTTCTTCGATAACCATTGCTAAATCTTCTTTAGTACGTTCATCTTTAGCTTCATTTAAATACATATTTACAGATACGAATGGTGTTTGTCCGTTAGTGGTTTGTAAAGTATTAATTTGATATTGAATTGTTTGAACGCCATGTTCAATTTCTTTCTTTAAACGTTTTTGGACAATACTTTCTACCATATCCGTAAATTCTTGTTCTGGTCCTTTGAAGTCTTTACGATATTCTGATAATTCTTCAAGAACATCTTCACGAATATTTCTTCTTGATTCGTCAACGAATGGTGCTAAATGTGACAAAGTAATTGTTTGTCCACCATATTGGCTAGATGCAACTTGCGCAATGATTTGAGTGGCAATATTACAAGCAGTATAAAACGAATGTGGTTTTTCAATCAACGTACCAGATATAACGGTACCATTTTGTAACATATCTTCCAAATTAACTAAATCACAGTTATGGATATGTTGAGCAAAGTAATCCATATCATGGAAATGGATAATACCATCTTTATGCGCTTTAACAATATCTTCTGGTAATAAGAAACGTTTAGAAATATCTTTAGATACTTCGCCAGCCATATAATCACGTTGTGTAGAAACTATAACTGGATTCTTATTAGAATTCTCTTGTTTAACTTCTTCATTATTTAATTCGATAAGAGAAAGAATACTTTCGTCTGTTGTATTTGCTTTTCTTACAAGTGCACGATTATATCTATATGTGATGTAAGAGCGTGCTAAAGCATAGTTACCAGAAGCCATTAAAGCATCTTCAACCATATCTTGAATCTCTTCAACATTCAAAGCTCTCTTGATTTTTTTACATTTTACATTAAGGTCCGCTACAACCTTATCAATTGCTTCCAATGATAAACGATCTTGTGGTTCAATTGATTCGTTAGCGTGAATAATTGCTAATTTGATTTTGTCTAAATTGAACTTTACTTCTTGTCCTCCACGCTTAATTACTTTCATATAAAAATCACTCCTAACACTTATAAACATAAACTAATTATGGTTTATTCAAATGTGCTATTAAATTATAATTTAATAAAACAAATAACACAAGATAGGTGCTTAAAAAGTAAACGAATTTTGCACTTTTAAAAACATTGATTTTAAATTGTTATGTGCCTTGAATAGGCACTTTTATCAAGAAAGTTCACTCATAGTAATATAAAATTAATTTGTTTAAAATTATTTTAAATATAGCGTTTTTGTCGATTATTTTTTTTGCTATTTTGTATGCGCTTTCTATCTTAAAAGCAATGATAATAAGTAAAATGAATTTTCACTCTTTTTCTAATTCCTTTTTTGATAGATTAATTTGCTTTTTCAAACTAAAAAGTGCACACTATGAAAATGTGCACTATAACTTTGTCTTAATAACAATTAATTAGTTAGCAGGTGTTGTAGCAGCTGGAAAATATCCTAAAACCAATTGCATATTTAAATAATATAATGCTAAATAATCACCTGATAAAACTGGATGTCCTTGTGGTACAGAATCAAAGACAGGTTTTCCATCTTTTATATTTGAAACATATTTTATTGCAGGTGGTTCTATAAATGCAAATCTATTTGCCTCAGTGCTACTTGATTCTATCACTGGCGCGCCTAATGAACTAGCTGTAGTATAAAATGTTTTGAATGCTGAATCCGTTTCACCATAATCAAAAGCAGGTATATCATCAATTTTTACGCTACCTTTAATTGGTGAGTTATCCTTTATTCCTTCTCCACTTTTAGTAACACAAATAAAGTTAAATTTATTATCTTTTAAGAACGAACGATTATAAGGGCTAAATAGAGCATTCAATCCTGTAATTTGCAAAGGCAAATCCCCAGCACCAACTAGATTAAACCATCCTTCTTTACCTGTTACCCAGTTTTCTAAATGTGAATTTTTAATTGTTGTTGTACCAAAACTTGAATTTTCACTTGAAGGAGAAACATGATCTTGAATAATTATTGGTCCTCCAACTACACTCATCTCACAACTATCAATTGTAATATTTCCGCCCCAGTTATAAATAAAGCTATTAAAGTTATCAGTAGCATAGTTTTTTTCTATAACATAATTAGATGATCTACGTTCTGTAAAATAAGTAATAAACCAGCAACGAGC
>CALBGF010000194.1 GCA_937893635.1 uncultured Mollicutes bacterium
GGATGAGCATTACGGTCTAAACAATAATGGAACATAAATCCCTTAATAAACGCTAATAAGATTTCTTTATGTTTTTGATGACGTTTAACATATTCAAACATATAGTTATAAACAACACTTGGATCAATATGATGTAAAAAGCTTCCAAATGCTTGTACTTCTTTTTTGTTTTGTCTTTTAGAAAAAGAGAATCCATAAAAGAAGAATGGATCAGGTCCTTGTCCCGCTAAAGAGATAAGGTCATGGTATTTATCATCTTTACTTATTAAATCATTTACAAATATATAATGCGTTGCAATTGCAGGCATATTAGTCATCTCCTATATCAAAATTTTCAAATCCACTTTTCTTATCATCCAGTGGTTTATGAGTATTCTTAATAAATATAAATACAATTAATGCTAAAATCATAAATCCGGTAGCGTAAGCAAATAAGCTTTCATATCCTAAAGCATCCATTAAGAAACCAACGCAAATTGGAGTAATAGATTGTGCAAGCATTGATGATGTGTAATATAGTCCAGTATATTTACCAACACTATTTTTATCTGACATTTCCACAACCATAGGGTAAGAAGAAATATTAATAAAAGCCCAGCCAATACCTGAAATAACAAACAATAAAACGTAGACAATTAAATTGGTTTTTAAACTGGTTTGTGAACAAATAAAGCATCCGCCTAAACTAATAATCATTAGTCCTAATCCTAAAACGATAGACCATTTTCTTCCAATTTTAGAAACTAATTTACCAGCTGGAATAAATGTAATAAGTGAGGCTATTGTTAAAGCAACTGTCGCAATAGATACAGAACCTTTATTCATTACTTCAACGCCATAAGTTGACCAGAATGTTTCAACAGCGTTAAACGCCATATACCATAAGAAAATAGAAGCAATTAATAATACAAGATTTATTTTATCTTGTTTTGTTAATTTATGATCCGGTTTACTAGCAGCTTCTGTTTCTGCTAATTGCTCACCAAGTTCCATATCATATTTCATTTCTTCTACTACTTTATTTTCTTTAATCTTAACAATTAGAATTATTAAAGATACAAGCATCAAAACTGACGTAAAAGCAAAAGGAATAATAAATAAGTATGGATTAGGAATTTCTGCGTCAATAGTTGGCATTTTAAATAAAGATATCATTTGAATAGCGCCAGCAAAAATTGCTCCGATATAACCAACAAAATTAATAATTCCATTCGCAGTTGCTCTTAATGGCTTTGGTGTAACATCCGGCATTAATGATACTGCGGGATTTCTAAACATTTGCATGAATATAAGCACTAAGCCCATTGTTACAATAACACCAACTAATGAATTCTTAGCAAAGAAGAATGGGATAAATGGGAATAAAATCATTGATGCAATTGTTCCAATAACAATAAACGGCATTCTTCGTCCATATTTTGAATGTGTCTTATCTGATAAGTTACCAAATAATGGTAATAAGAATAAAGCAAGAACATTATCCATGGCCATAATTATACCAATAAGATAATTATAATCTTTATCACCATAAGTATTTTTTAGTAAACGTGCTAAAAATAAAGGGCAATAATAATTATACATTTGCCATAACATTAAAATCGTAAAGAATGTTAAGCCAATTATAAATGTTCTTTTATAATTTAGTTTTAATTTTTTCTCTTCCATATAAATTACCTCTTAAAAAGTTTATCACAAATGTTATAACTAAACCATCATATAAATGTAAAAAAGAAAAAAAGTGAGACATTTAATCCCACTTAAGCAATTTCTAGAAATTAGTAATATTATTTGCTTTCTTTTGGTGTATCTTCTTTTTTCTTTTCAATTAGTTTTCCACCTAAGTATCCAGCAATTAAAGATTTAATATCTAATCCTGTTGCTTTTTGAAGTCCATCAATTATTTGATTACCATTTTTAGATAATTCCTCTGTTAATTTAGCAGTATTTCCTTCGCCATACATTGTGATAGAATCAATTTTACTCATTGCGGACGCCATTGGTTCAGAATATGCTTTAATAATTTCAGGAAGAACATTAGAATCAAGAATTAATTGTAATGTCGCGGCTTCTCCATATTGCTTCATTGCATCAGCTTTTGCTTTTATTGCATCAGCTTCAGCTTTACCTTTTGCTTCAATACCTTTAGCTTCGGCAAGTGCAGCTTCTCTTAAAGCATTTGCCTTAGCAATTTGAGCGGCTGCTTCGGCTTCAGCTTGGATTTTTAATGCTTCAGCGGCTTTAGTGCGAGCAACTTTTTCAGCCTCAGCTTTAATTTTTTCCATTTCTGCTTCTTGTTCTAATTCGTATTTTTTAGCTTCAGCAGCTTTTTGGCGAGCATATAAATCTGCCTCTGAAGCTTGTTCTTTAGCATACTTTTCTGCATCAGCTTGTTTGTTAATAGTAGCTTGAAGTTTTCTTTCTTGAAGTTCAACCTCTTTTTGTCCTAATTCTACTTCACGTTCACGCTTAGCGATATCAGCATTAATTTGTGCAATATTAATCTCTTGTTTACGTTTTTGTTCCTCAATTGCATAAGCCGCATCAGCGGTAGCTTTAGCAGTATCAGTTTGTTGTTTTAAAGCTGATTCTTTAAGTGATAAAGAAGTATTTTGTTCAATAATCTTTTGATTAGCTTCTACACGAGATCTATTGGCTGCTTCTTCAGCATTTGATTTAGCAATAGTTACATCTCTTTCAGCATTTGCCTTAGCAATTGCAGCATCTTTTGAAATTTGAGAGATGTTATCAATACCTAAATTTTCAATCACATGATTATCATCAGAGAATGATTGAATATTAAAGTTAACAACTTCAATACCCATTTTAGCCATATCTGGCACGACATTATCTTTAACTGATAATGCAACACCTTGACGATCTTGAACAAGTTTTTTAATATCAACCGTACCAATAATTTCACGCATATTACCTTGTAATACTTGTTGAACTTGCTTAATTAAGTCTGATTCAGTCATATTAAGAATTGATTCAGCAGCGCGATCAAGAAGTTCTGGATCAGAAGATATCTTTAAGTTAGCAACGCCATCAACACGAATATTAATAAAATTAGATGTCGGAATTGCTTCATCTGTTTTAATATCAACTTGGAATACTCTTAAAGAAAGTTTATCAATTCTTTGTAAGAAAGGAATTCTAAATCCTGCTTTACCAATAAGAATTTTTCTTTTTCCTAAGCCGGATACGATAATCGCGGTGTCTGGAGCCGCTTTAACATAACTGCACGCAAATAGAATTAATAATACCACTAGTACGATACCACCAATGGTTAGACCAATTGTAACTGCATCTGATAAAAACATAATATTTACCTCCGTTTTATCTTGTATATTTGCAATATACAAATTAATTTAATTACACTTAAAATATATCATTAAATTATTAATTTTAAAATAAATTTTTCATTCATTATTTATTTATTTAAGCAAATACAGTTTTATAAAAGAAAAAAAATCCCTGACTATTACATCAGAGATTTAAGATATAAATTAATTATTTAATAGCCCAAAGGCCATGTAAATTGCAATAGCTAATTGCGTTAATAACTTCATCACCATCAACAAGAGCAAATTCCACAACCGGTTCTTCACCAGGATGTAATTCACGACGTTGATTACCAAATTTAGTTTGCAAGATAACCCAACCAATATAATGATTATCAAGCATTGGATGAGTTACTTCACCAACACTAATACGTACAAGGTTACCAACTCTTGTAACAACTGGAATATGTTTTTCTTGAGCAGCTTCTGTTGTATTAGGTTTAATTTCAACAAATCCTTCAACATTAGTTAAATCAATTTCATCACTTGCAACTGCTAAAACCTTGCCACATTTTTCGCATTTAAAGAACTTCATATTAATAGTTTTCTTTTCTAACTTCAAAATATGATTGAGGGTGTCCACATACTGGGCAAACAAGAGGTGCTTTCTTACCAATAACTAAGTGGCCACAATTACGGCATTCCCACATTGTTTCTTCAGATTTTTCAAATACTGCTTTCATCTCAACATTATTTAAAAGTTTTAAATATCTTTCTTCATGAGCTTTTTCAATTTTACCAACTGCTCTAAATTTCATTGCAATTGCTTTGAATCCTTCTTCTTCCGCAACTTTAGCAAATTCTTCATACATATCAGTCCACTCATAATTTTCTCCACTAGCAGCAGCCTTTAAGTTTTCGGCAGTATTTCCGATTCCGCCTAATTCTTTAAACCACATTTTAGCATGTTCTTTTTCGTTATTAGCGGTTTCTTCAAAAATTGCTGCAATTTGTTCATAACCTTCTTTTCTTGCAACACTAGCAAAGTAAGTATATTTATTTCTTGCTTGTGATTCTCCTGCAAATGCTGCTTGTAAGTTTTTTTCTGTTTTTGATCCTTTTAGTTCCATATTTAATTTCCTTTCTTTTGTTTGCAATTATCACAAATGTAGTGAATTGCTAGGTCATAATATAAGACATCAACATCGCTATGACTTTTAATATCATCTAGATAGTCAGGTAAATCAATGTCATCTACTAAGCCACACACATCACACACTTTATGATGATGCGGAGTTAACGTATGATCAAAGTGATCTGGTTGATCCACAATTTTAACTCTGAGAATTTTACCTTCATCTACTAAAGAATTAAGATTATTATAAATTGTAGCAAAAGTAATTCCAGGCATCATCTTTTGGGCAATATCGTAAATCTCTTTTGCCGTCATATGAGCCATATTATTTTGAACTATATCAAGAATTAATCGCCTTTGCTTCGTCATACAATCCCCTTTTTTAGAATCATTCTAAAATTCTATTTTTATTATAGCAGATAAAAAAACGTTTGCAATACCATTTTTTATTTTTCTTCTTTTACTGGTAAATATACATGGCTTTTATAATTATTTTCATTAAGAACTTCTTTGTTCCAAAATTTCATTGCTTCTTCATAAAAGTAATCAGCATTTTCATTAACACTCAATCCCTCTTTAGGACGTATTACATGTGAAAAAGTAAGATTCATTCTTGGTTTCATCCATTTAAATAATGGCTTTCTAAAAGTTTCCGCGCAAACCACAATTGGTTTATTATTCATCGCAGCATATTTAAAAGAAGTTTTTTCAAATTTTCTTAAACCAGTATAATAAGGCCATAATGTTCCTTCTGGATAAATAGAAATCATTGCACCTTTATTTACTAATTCTTTCATTGCTTTATTAAAACTACGAATATTAGTCATATTATTGGGTAAAGGTAAACATCCTAACATCATTACTAAAGTTCCGATAATTGGAATGTTTACAGGGTCAGCGTGTGATAAAACATATGTTCGACGCGGAACACCTGCAAATACATGTGATAAAAAAGCATCATAATAATGACAATGGTTAGAATAAAAGAATACTCCTTCTTTTTTATTTAATTCTTTACGTAAATATTTTTTGTTTTTAACTTTAACACCTAAAACAATTTTACTAACTATCCATAATATTGGGAAAGCAAGAATATAATAAACAATAAAACTAAAAAAGCGATAAAATATGTTGCGGTGAATATATTTAAAATTATCTTTTAATGGCTTTGAATTATGGGCAATTGTGCCAAAGTCGTCTTGCATATCTTCATGATAGTAATATGTTTTCTTTTTCATTACGCTATTAATCCTTTATCTTTTAATTCACTAAATATAATATCCGCTATTTGCATAGAGCCATTTTTCTCACGGTTAACATTTTTATTGATATTTTGCTTAAGTGCTTGTAAATATTCTGGATGTTCATATAAATAAGTAATTGTGCGATACATATGAGAAACATTGTAACAAGTAACACCACATTTTAAATCTTCGCAGAATAGTTTTGCTGACGCTTTTTCAATGTTATGTGCATAATAATCTACGACAACTGGTGTTCCCATATACAAAGAATCAAGAACTGCATTAGGTCCAGATTTAGTAATAAACACATCACTAGCGCCATAATACTCATAAGCAAGTGGCGTAAAACGTAAAGGCACTAAATTTATATTCGCTGGTACTTTATCTTTTTTCTTATCAAAATATTGATATACTTTTTCATTTTTACCGGCAAGCATTAAAATCGTAATTGGGAATTTAATATTTTTAATCAAATTATTACAAACACTTTTTGCTTTACCTTGCGCATAAGCACCATCGGCAATAATAACCGTAAATTGATCTAGTGGTAAATTATATTTTTTACGATATTCTTCTTTTGTTCCCGTAGCATTAGCTACTTCATTACGGGCAGTGAAAAACACACGACGTAATTGCTCATATTTAAATCTTCTTTTTTTAATTGATTCATTACAAGCAGTGTCGTTATTGTTAATAAATATATCGCTACGATTATCCCACCACACATGCACATTATTATCTGGGTTATAGGTAATAACAGTTAAGTTTGGCATATAACGTTTCTTTAATTCTAACGCTGCAAAAGTGATGAAATAATGGGTAGAAATAATTACATCCGGATTATGTCCACGCATCGCCTCAATTGTAGCGTCCGTATATTTTTTGAAAATTGTGCGATGGGTAAAACGCATAAATGTTTGCTTACCCATTAAATCTAAAAACCAGAATACACCAATACCAAAGGCTTTATCTTTATTAGTCTTTTTTGTGCAATCGGATAAAAACTTTTCAAAATCCGCGGTAGCCTTACTACCTTCATCCATAATGTATGATTCAATGATATCTAATTTATCACTATATTTTGCTTTTAAACTATCCGCAATGGCCTTCATTGACATAATATGTCCCATTCCAGATTCTATATATGTTAATAATACTCGAGGTTTGTTCATTTAAAAAATCCAACTTTCTTTTGTATTTTGTTTATTATAGCAAATTTTAAATAGCGTAAACAACTATTCCTAAGCAAATAGAAATAACAATCAACAAAATTGCTGAAATTGTCTTTTTTTTCATTTTCTTATATAAAAGCATTATAAGCGCTAAAATAGCACAAATAATTAATGGTCTAATAAAATCATTAAAATTAAATGTAAAATTTTCATTAATGACAAAATTAGGAACTAAAATCTTAAATAGTGTAAATACCCCAGTAGCAAGAATTAAACCGATAATAACAGGATTTATTCCTTTTAAAATAGATTTAACATATTTATTATCCATTATTTTTTTAAATATAATCGCAATTAACAAAATGATTATAAATGATGGTAATATTACGCCTAATGTAGCGACAAGTGCGCCTAAAAAGCCCATTTGGGAAGTACCAACAAATGTAGCTAAATTAACTGCGATTGGTCCTGGAGTGGATTCCGCAATACCAACGATATCAATGACTTCTTCGGCAGTTAACCAGCCATTTTTGGTGACTTCTTCTTGGATAAGAGGAATCATGGCGTATCCTCCGCCAAAAGTAAATAAACCTATTTTAAAAAAAGCAAAAAACAATTTAATTAGTACTTCCATTATTTTTATCCTCATTTCGTTTAGATTTTTGAATAATAAAAGTAACCAATCCGATTAACCCGCCAATAAGAATTAAATATATTGAAGAAAAATTAACACTAAAAATATCAATAAGAAGCATACCTATAAAAGTAAGCGAAAAAATAATAATACTAATAACATCTTTATTCATCTTTTTAAGTAGTTTAATTCCCGCAGCAATAATAAGTATTGCTACAGCACATTTAATTCCCATGAAGGCATGTTGAATAATCGTATATTCCATTAAAGACGAAAAAACACTAGCAATAACAAAAATTATTGCTAGTGATGGAATTGTAACTCCTAATGTCGATACAATTGCGCCTAACACTCCTAAAACTTTATAACCTGTATATGTAGCAATATTAATAGCAATTGGACCCGGTGTTGATTCGGCTATTGCGACCATATCAACTAATTCTTCTTCCTTAATCCAACCTTTTTTGGTTATTACTTCATCTTCTAATAAAGCCACCATGGCATATCCACCACCAAAGGTGAATAAACCAATTTTCATAAATGTTAGAAATAGAATTAAATAGTTTTTAAGAGTTTTATTCATAACTATTTAGTCAAGAAGGCAATGTAACTTAAGTAAGCTTCGTAAACGTCAGCTTTTGATGTAATTTCCATTGGTGCGTGCATATTTAATACACCAACACCAGCATCCATTACATGCATATTATAGTTTCCTAAAATATAAGCGATTGTACCGCCGCCACCTTGATCAACACGACCAAGTTCTGCTGTTTGATAATGAATATTTTCTTCATCTAGTACTTTTCTTACCCAAGCAATAAATTCTGGGTTAGTATCATTACATCCACTCTTACCACGAGCGCCAGTATATTTATTAAAGACAACACCTTGTCCTAAATAAGCAGAGTTCTTAGTTTCGTTAACGCTAGGATATAATGGATCAACACCAGCAGAAACGTCACTAGATAGCATAAATGAATTTTCAATAGCTATACGGACATCTAAGAAATTATTATAACCCATTTTGTTTAATAAACGAGCAATAGTATTTTCAAAGAATAATGATTGAGCTCCAGTTGCGCCAACAGAACCGATTTCTTCTTTATCTACTAAGATACAGCAAGAAGTAAATTCTGGATTTTCAACATCTAAAATTGCTTTTAAAGAAGTATAAGCACAAACTCTATCATCTTGTCCATAGCTAGCAACCATGCTTGAGTCTAAGCCATAACTACGAGCTTTACCTGCTGGAACGATTTCAATTTCACTTGAAACAAAATCTTCTTCTTCCATATTGTATTTTTTCTTTAAGATATTTAAGATATTTGCTTTTACGCTAAATTTATCTTTTTCTTTTAGTGGAATACTACCTACTGTAACGTCTAAATCTTCGCCTTCAATAACTTTAGTGGCAGGTTTAGTAATTTGATCAGCGGCTAAGTGTGGTAATAAGTCACCAATACCAAATATTGGATCTTTATCACTTTCACCAATATTAACTACTTCAGTTGTACCATCTTTTTTACAAATAACACCATGTAAAGCAAGTGGAATAGTTACCCATTGATATTTTTTAATACCGCCATAATAGTGAGTATCTAGTAAAGCGAATCCATCTTTTTCGTATAAAGGATTTTGTTTAACATCGATACGTGGAGAGTCAATGTGTGCTCCTAAAATACGTAAACCTTCTGTTAAAGACTTCTTACCAATGATGAATAAAGCAATATTTTTATTTTTATTAACAACATAAACTTTATCACCACTTTTTAAACTTTCATAAGCATCTAATGGTTTAAAGCCTTGAGCTTCAGCAAGAGCAACGCTTTCTTTTACGCATTCTCTTTCGGTTTTGCCATTACTTAAAAAATCCATGTACTTATCATTGAATTTCATGATTTTTGATTTTTTATCTGCATCACAAGTATGCCAAATATTTTTCTTATACATATATAAAAACCTCTTTTCTATGTCTTTATTATAATCATTTCCTTATTATTTTCAATAATAACGATAAGTAACTTCAAGCAAGTTTATTGAAATTTATATTTAATAAATGTTAAAATATTTTTCACTAAAAGAAAGTTGGTGTTTAAAGTTTATTTACTTAAACTAATATTATGATTAAATACGAAATTATTAATTTATCCGAACATATAAATACCAAACCACTTGTGGCCGCGATTGGAAACTTTAATGGGTTTCATATTGGTCATCAAGAACTATTAAAAAAAGTAAATCAATTAAGTAGTAATGATAACAAAACTGCAGTTATTACTTTTAAGCATCAAACACAAAATAATCAAATTTTAAGTTTTGAAGATGAATGCTCTTTTTTAAAAAAATTTGGCATATCTTTATTAATTATAATTGAATTTAATGATGAGCTACGTACCACAAGTGCCTCAAATTTCATTAGTTTTTTAATTAACACATTGAAAGTAAAAGATTTAATTGTTGGAGAAGATTTTACTTTTGGCTTTAATAAAAGTGGAAATATTTATACATTACAATGTTCTCCAATTAATACAACAGTAATTCCAATTAAAAAAATAGACGACATAAAAGTATCAAGTACTAATATCATTAAACATTTAGAAGATGGTAATATAGAAATTAGTAATAGACTATTAGGATATCAATATGGGATTAGTGGATTAGTACAAAAAGGATATCAAAATGGACATAAAATTGGTTTCCCTACAGTTAATTTAAAATTTAATAATTATGTCAAAATAAAAGATGGCGTGTATGCCACCTTAGTTATAATTGATAATAATAAATATTTAGGAATGGGCTACGTTGGTGTTCATAAAACCATTGATGAACTAGCATCACCACTACTAGAAGTTAATATCTTTGACTTTAATGAAGATATCTATAACAAAGAAATTAAAGTTTTATTTTTAAGCCGCATTGCTGATAGTTATAAATTCTCATCTTTAGATATTTTAAAAGCTCATTTAGAACAATATAAATTAGAAATAACAACTAAATTTCAAGATTATTTACATAATTAAATGTTCTAATTTATATAATTTTTTATAGCGTTTTTCGAATATTTTTGAAGTAATTTCATAAGCGTTATCGGCGCCATAACGATTTTGCGCTAATAAATTATTTAAGCCATCTAAATCAAGATTAGAACTAATCATAACCATTTTATTATTTTTATAACGACTATTTATCAATGGCAAAATAAATTGGTCACGAATTACACTATTAATCAATACATCTTTATTAAATCCATCTAACACCAATAAAGTAACATTCGCTAATTCATCGAAATATTCATCAAATTCATCTTTATCTTTATAAAAGATTTCTTTAACATAATCCATTAAGTCTTTTACATTTAAATAAGCAATATTTCCTTTGTTTTTTAAAGCAAATTCATTGCAAAACGCCATTAAATATTCGCTTTTTGAACTTTTCGTTGGGCCATAAATATAAATCCAATTTTTTAAATTTTGATCTAGCATTTCTTTTAAGGATATTTTAAGTTGTTGACGATAACCATTACGATAATTATTCATGTTTTTTAAAAGCAAACCATTAAAATCATCACTATAATCTTTATATAAAAATTTCTTCATAAAATTGCGATTTTCTTCATATAAACGACATGGTTTAAATGTTTTTGTCACTAATTTTTGAGTGATTTCTGGGCGAATCATAAATCCTGGACAAGAGTTCTTACATTCCTTTAATCCTGGACAATTTTTGCAGTTATGAAATTCTCTTTGTGCATCAACAAAAAGCATTAAAGAATCATCGAATTGTTCTTTAGTCATTTTTAATGGGCGAATGAATTCATCAACAAATTCATTGTCTTTTTTTATATTTTCTTTTAATTCATTTTCATAAGCAATATCTTCTTCAGTTTTATCAGTATAACTAAATAATTCATCACTCTTCATCTTCTAAATCCTCGTTATATTCCACATTATCTTCTTCATCAAATAATTTTTTGCTAGCTTTAGGTTGATATGAACTTGTTTTATTTTCCGCCTTTTTAGCGCGCTTATTTGTTTTGTTTAAATAATTCAATGTTTCTACAACTGTGGTTACACCTTCACGCACTAAAGAAGCCGCAATTTTTTCCACATAATTTTTTGGCAATGTGTTATCTTTTACTTGCAAAACATAATTAATTAAAGCGTTAATAACTCCATTGCTTAAATTATAACTAGTAGCTAAAGTTGAAACTAAAGTTAAATCTGCAGAAGAAGGTGCAGTATTATTTTGTAATAAACTCAAATATTTTGCTGGTGGGCAAGTTTCCATTAATTGAATCATCTTTTTATATTTGCCATCACTTGCTTCAATGTTATGGGCTTTAGTCTTTTCTTTTTTAGGCATAATTGTGGAATAATTATTAACATTTTTCAATGTTTCCATCAATTTATCAAACTGAACTCTTTCACCTTTTTCAGCATAAAAATTAGTATAATTTTCAAAATATTCCACTAATGTATCTTCGTTTGATCCATAAATTGTAGCAATTTTACTTATTTTTTCTAGTTCCTCTTTAGTTAAGAAATTATCTTTAATATTTTTAGATGCTAATAATGTCAAAAATTTTCCAATATCAAAACTTGTATATACGTTGCCTTCTTCCCTTCCAACTAAATTAGGAATGTTTGAAGGTATAGAGTTTTTAAAATTATTAATGTCAGTATAAAAAACTTCACCAAACTTAGTTGTGATATCTTTAAAATCAGTCAAATCAATTTTATTTTTATAAAAGCTTGCTAAGCGTTGAACATCTTTTTCACCAATGTATTTGATAAGTAGCTCTTTAAAAAAGAGATCATCAAAAAATTCTTTTGGTTGTTTAGGAGCGTATAAGCAAAACATATAAGTTTTTCTTTCTTCACTTATTACTTTAACATAAGTCTTCAATAATCCCATCGCTTCTAATAATCTTCTAGCATTAAGAAGGGCATCAGAAGTTATTCGTAAATAAGTGATTAACTTATCAATTGAATAAAAGCCTTTTTCTTGATCTGTTTGCGCATCAGACCAAAATTTAAAAAACAATGAAATAGCGACAGGCCCAACAATAGGTTGATATAAGTCTATTAAAACCTTTCGATCTGAATCAGAAAGAGCACTTGCAAAACGTATTTCATAAAAATCACAATTACTCATATATTCCATAGTCACACCTGCTTTCATAGTTTAAATATTATAACATGTATTTCACTTTTTTTAACATAGTTTCTTAATAACTTTTGTTCAATACCAATTTAAGATATTTTTTTGCTTTTTTCTTTATTTTTTATTTTTATTTGCAGAACAAAGAACTTGTAAGGGCTTACTTATGATAAAACAACATTTTACCAAACAAAGTACCTTAAAATATCTTTGATTTTTATTCACACAATGATATAATCATTGCGGAGTTTTGTTTTAGGAGGTAGTTAAAAATGAAACGTGTAGGAATTTTAACAAGTGGTGGAGACGCACCAGGCATGAATGCTGCTGTTAGAGCAGTTGTACGTGCAGGATTATATCATGATTTAGAAATGTTCGTGATTTATGATGGATATAAAGGATTAGTTGAAGGTAACATCCAACAAGTTGATCGTGACTTTGTATCCGATATTGTTAATCGTGGTGGTACAATTATTCGTTCCGCTCGTCTTCCAGAATTTAAGGAAGTTGAAACTCGTCAAAAAGGTATTGAACAATTAAAGAAATTTGGCATCGATGCTTTAGTATGTATTGGCGGCGATGGCACATATCAAGGTGCAAAAGCATTATCTAATATGGGTATCAATTGTATTGCTTTACCAGGAACAATTGATAATGATATCGCTTCTACTGATTTTACAATCGGTTTTGATACAGCTTTAAATACAATCGTTGAAGCAGTTGATAAATTACGTGATACATCCACTTCTCATCAACGTTGTTCTGTCGTTGAAGTAATGGGAAGATATTGTGGCGATTTAGCTCTTTTCTCAGGTATTGCTTGTGGAGCAGATTTAATTGTTACTTCTGATTATCAATTAACAAGAAATGAAATTATTGAGAAATTAGCAGAAATGCACAAAAATGGTAAAAGACACGCTATGGTAATCATCACTGAAAAATTATGTGATGTTAATGAATTAGCTCATGACATCGAAAAAGAATCGGGTTTTGAATGTCGTGCCGAAGTATTAGGTCGTATTCAACGTGGTGGTAGCCCTACTGCTCGTGATCGTTTCTTAGCAGGACAAATGGGTGTAAGAGCAATTGAACTTTTACTTGAAGGTAAAGGCGGACGTTGCGTTGGCTTAAGAGGTAGCGAATTAGTCGATTACGATATTGATGATGCCTTAAAAATGAAACGTGATACCCACACTGAATTAGTGGATGTTATTCACTCAATTTGCTAACTTAAACTTATTTATTAGGGAGTTTTACTATGATCATTCATAAAAATACAAAAGTTGTTTGCACTATCGGACCAGCAAGCGAAAGTTACGAAGTATTATCACAATTAATTGATGCCGGAATGAACGTTATGCGTTTGAATTTTTCGCATGGTGAGCATCCTGATCATTTAAAGAAAATTGAATTAATTCGTAAGCTTGAGCAAGATAAAGGAGTAATTATTCCTATTATATTAGATACAAAAGGTCCAGAAATTCGTTGTCACTTATTTAAAGATGGACAAGCTAAAATTTTACGTGATTCAATTGTGCGTATTTCTATGACTGAAATATTAGGTGATGAAACAAAGTTTTCTGTCACTTATGATAAATTATTCGATGATGTTGAAGTAGGTAACAAAATTAAAATTGATGACGGTAATCTTGAACTCGATATTATTGAAAAAGACTATGATCATCGTGAATTAGTAACTAAAGCTAGAAATACATATGTTATTAAAAATCGCAAAGGCGTTATTGCTCCTTTTGCAAGATTATCAATGGCTTATGTTTCAGAAAAAGACGAAGCAGATTTAAAATTTGGTTGTGAACATAATGTTGATTATGTAGCGGCTTCATTCACTCGTCGTCCAGAAGATATTTTAGAAATTAAAGCGATTCTTGCAAAATATGGAAAACCTGATATTGGTGTTATTGCTAAAATTGAAAATCAAGAAGGCGTTGATAAAATCAATGAGATTATTGATGTAAGTGATGGCATTATGGTCGCACGTGGCGACTTAGGTGTGGAAGTTCCTTCGGAAATTGTTCCAGTTATTCAAAAACAAATTATCGAAAAATGCCGTATTAAAGGCAAACCTGTTATTACTGCAACTCAAATGTTAGACTCAATGCAAACTAGACCAGTACCAACACGTGCTGAGGTTAGTGATGTCGCTAATGCGATATTAGAAGGTACTGATGCTGTTATGCTTTCTGGTGAGTCTGCATCTGGTGATTATCCAGTTTTAGCCACTGAAATGCAATCTAAAATATCTAAAACTATGGAACAATATCTAGACTATGAAAAGCTTGCAGAACAAGCATATAATACATCAGAAAAGAATAATTCTGATGCTATATCTAATTCTGTTGCTAATACTGCTTTATTAATTGGTGCAAAATTAATCGTAGCAATATCCGGTATGGGTACAACACCAAGAAGAATTTCTAAAGCACGTCCATGTTGTCCAATTGTTTGTATTTCTTCTAATCGCCGTGTATTGTCTAAATTAAGTTTATTCTGGGGTATATATGGTATATGGGTTCCAAAAGTTCCTAACTTAATTGAAGAGATGGAAGTTTTAGCTCTTGTTAAGGCCCACGATTTAGGCATTCAAACTGGTGAGCCAATTATCTTAACTGGCGCAACTCCTGCTGGTACTCGTGGCACAAACTTTATGAAAATATTAAATGCCAATAACGATGGCGCTAAAGACTAATATAACTAAGTAAAAAACATCTGCAAAAGATATAATTTATAATTATATTCTTTTGCTTTTTTTATTATCAAACAAACACTTTTAAACAATTTGTTGATATTTTGTAGCTCTACGTTAGGCTATAAAGGTTGACAAATTAGGCTCAATAGGTATAATAGAAAAAGAATTGGAGGTCTTACTATGAGCAAGACAATTGTCACATGTGACTCCACAATTGCTATTTCTCCAGAAAAAGCAAAAGAATATGGTTTAAAGGTTTTACCTCTTAATGTTATCGTTGATAATGTTGAGTACCATGATGGCGTCGATATCGATTATGAAAAATTAGCTATTATGATGCGTGCTGGTGGTGTAATTAAAACTTCTACTCCAACACCATATGAAATCGAAGCATTTTTTGATAATATATTTGCCGAAGGATATGAAAAAATCGTTCACTTTACAATTTCTAGTAAGCTTTCTTCGATGTTCGACTTATTTACTCGTATTTGTAAGGAAAAATATGGCGATAAAGTTATTATCATTGATTCATTGAATGTAATGTGCTTTATGTTAAATAGTGTTTTGACCGCCAAAGAATGGATTGAAAACGGCATTGAGCCTGAAAAAGTTCCAGAATTATTAAAAGAAAGAATTACTGATAATGAAGTTGTTTTCATTCCTGAATCATTGACATATTTAAAACGTGGCGGAAGAGTTTCTCCTGCTGTTGCGTTGATAGGTAACTTAATTGGTTTAAAACCAGTATTAGGATTTAAAGATGGTGGTATTGTTAAAATTGGTACAACTAGAAATATTAAATCAACATTAAAAGAAACTGCCATTAAGTATAAAGAAATGAAAAAAGATCCTAATAAATATGAAGTTTCAATTGCGTATGTTGATACAAATCCCGCCATTGTTGAATTTGCTCAAAAAATGGTTGAAGAATATTTACCAGAATATGAATGTCATATGGATGGCTTCTCTGTAAATGTAGAAGCACATACTGGTCCAGGAACAATTACTCTTATTATGAGAAGAAAAGTTAACAAATAAATTGACTTTTACACATTAAAAATACTATTATATTAGTGCGTTGAAAAAGACACGTTAATAAATTAACTTTATTAAGCGAAGAAATGATTGGTGCAAGATTTCTATAAAGTATTTATTAATACCACTTTGGAGCATTTTGCGAAATAAGCAAACGTCACTGGCGTTAACAGTACTTGAGAGTATGTTTAATTTATTATTAAATATAAATTAAGGTGGTACCGCGTTAATAGCGTCCTTATTAAAGGGACGTTTTTTTATTTTTAAGGAGGAAAAATTATGTTAAAAATTACTTTAAAAGACGGAAGCACTATTGATGTTGAAGAAGGAAAATTAATTATTGAAGTTGCTAAAAGCATTTCTTCTAGTTTAGCTAAAAATTCAGTTGTTGCTAAATTAGATGGTAATCTTGTTGATTTAAAGACTCCAATTACTAAAGATTGTTCTTTAGAATTAGTTACTTTAGAAGATCCAGAAGCTTTCCCAGTCTTAAACCATTCTTGTGCACACTTACTTGCTCAAGCAATGAAGAGATTATATAAAAACGTTAAATTCGGTGTTGGCCCTAGCATTGAAGAAGGCTTCTACTATGACTTCGGTGTTGAAGAATCAATCACAAGTGATGATTTTGCTAAAATTGAAGCTGAAATGAAAAAGATTGTTAAAGAAAACTTACCAATCAATCACTACTATTTAAGTAAAGAAGAAGCAAAACAAAAATTTGCGGGCGATCCATATAAATGTGAATTAATTGACGCTGTCGATGATGACAAAGTTGGAATCTATGAACAAGGCGATTACGCTGATGTATGTCGTGGTCCTCACGTTATCTCAACTGGCGTATTAAAGAACTTTAAATTATTAAATGTTGCGGGTGCTTATTGGCGTGGAGATTCCAAAAATCCAATGCTAACAAGAATTTATGGTACTTGCTATCCAACTAGCGAAGCACTTGAAAAACATTTACAAGATTTGGAAGAACGTAAAAAACGTGATCACCGTAAATTAGGTAAAGAACTTGGTTTATTCATGATTTCTGAATTTGGTCCAGGACTTCCATTCTGGTTACCAAAAGGTTATCAATTACGTCGTACACTTGAAGATTTTTGGCTTGATTTACATCGTAAGAATGGTTATGTTGTTGTTGAAACTCCAATTATGTTATCAAAAGAATTATGGGAAATCTCTGGTCACTGGGATCACTATAAAGAAGATATGTTCATTACACACGCTGATGAAGATGAATACGCAATTAAACCAATGAACTGCCCTGGCGCTATTCTAGTTTATAAAAACGATTTACATTCTTATAAGGATTTACCACTTCGTATTGCGGAACTTGGTCATGTCCATAGATATGAAGCAAGTGGCGCTTTAAACGGCTTATTCCGTGTTCGTACATTTACACAAGATGATGCTCATATTTTATTAACTGAAGATCAAATTGGTGCCGAAATCGAAAGAATCATTAAGATTTATGACCAAGTATATTCAATATTTGGTTTAAATTATCATATTGAATTATCTACTCGTCCAGAAGAAAACTATATTGGTGATATCAAAGTTTGGGATAAAGCCGAAGCTGATTTAATTAGAGTATGTAAAGAAACTGGTAAAGAATTTAAAATCAATCCAGGTGATGGTGCATTCTATGGTCCTAAACTTGACTTTAAACTTCGTGACTCAATGAACCGTATTTGGCAATGTGGTACCATTCAATTAGATATGCAGCTTCCAGGAAGATTTGATTGTACTTATATTGATGAAAATGGTCAAAAAGTTACTCCAGTTATGATTCACCGTGCTTGCTTTGGATCTCTTGAAAGATTCATTGGTATTATTACCGAAAACTATGCTGGTGCTTTCCCAACTTGGTTAGCGCCTGTTCAAGTTAACTTATTACCAGTTGTTGGTGACATCCATGGAAATTACGCTAAAGATGTCAAAGCAATCTTAGAAGAAAATGGTTTAAGAGTTAATATTGATGATCGTAATGAGAAACTTGGTTATCGTTTAAGAGAATCACAAATTCAAAAGATTCCTTATACACTTGTAATTGGTGATAATGAAATGAACACTAAGAGTGTTACATATCGTAAATATGGTACAAAAGAACAAATCACTGTTTCTCTTGATGAATTCATTTCAATGATTTTAAACGAAATCAAAGAAAAAAAGCCTTTAAATGCATAATTAACATTAAAAACGCATAAAATTAATGTTGACATGTTAGCATTTATAGTGTAGTATTATTACGCGAACAAAATACGTGGAAAGAAGAGGCGCCCGCTTCTCACCTGATTCACAAAGTGAATAGGTAAATGTCACATATCGTTAAGATATTTTCACGGGCGCATCCTGCGTCCGTTTTTTAGTTCAAAGGAGGAATTATTATTTACAACCCAAATTTTACTAATCCACAACAACAAAGACCAGAAAAGACTAACAATGATTTAGTTAATGAAGCAATTCGCTTCCCTACAGTCTTAGTAATTGGCCCAAATGGTGAATCATTTGGTACGATGTCTCGTTTTGATGCTTTAAACAAAGCAAGATACTTAAATTTAGATTTACTCTGTGTTGCGCCTCAAGCTCAACCACCAGTATGCAAAATCTTAAACTATGGTAAATATCGCTTTGAAGCTCAAAAGAAACAAAAGCTCAATAAGAAGAAACAAGCTGTTGTCAATATCAAGGAAGTTCGCTTAACTCCACAAATTGGTATGCACGACTTAGAAACTAAAGCTAACCAAGCAAGTAAGTTCTTACAAAATGGTGATAAAGTTAAAGTTTCTGTACGTTTCCGCGGTCGTCAATTATCGCACGTTGAAGTTGGTGAAGAGGTTTTAAATAAGTTCTTTGAACTTGTAAATGAATATGCAGTAATGGAGAAAAAGCCAGCATTAGATGGCAAATTCTTAAATGCAGTTTTAGCATCAAAAGTTAAAAAATAGGAGGAACGTAGTATGCCAAAAATGAAAACAAAACGTGCTTTAGCAAAACGTGTTAAAAAAGTTGGTAATGGTAAATTAAAAATCAATTCCGCTTATACTTCACACTTAGCACACAACAAAACACACAAACAAAAAAGACAATTAAGAAAGGCTTCATATGTATCTAAGAGCGATTACAAACGCATTAAATACTTGATGCAATAATTAGGAGGTAAGAGTCATGAGAGTAAAGAATAGTGTCGTCACAAGAGCAAGACGTAAAAAAGTACTCAAAAGAGCAAAAGGCTATTTCGGTAGCAAACACCTCTTATTCAAATCTGCTAAAGAACAAGTAATGCATTCATTACGTTATGCGTTTAGAGATCGTAAACAAGTTAAACGTGATTACCGTAAATTATGGATCAAACGTATTAACGCTGCTTGCAGAATGAATGATATTTCTTATTCAAAATTCATGCACGGATTAAAATTAGCTAACATCAACATGAACCGTAAATCATTATCTGAATTAGCTATCAATGATCCAAAAGCATTCACTAAGTACGTTGAACTTAGTAAAAAAGCTTTAGCTAAATAGTTCGCTTATTAAATGCAACTCAATTGGGTTGCATTTTTTATTTGCTTTTTTTCTTATCTTTCATCATATATTTAGATACATCTTTATATACTTCAAATAATCGGTCATAAATAGTTTTATTTTCTTTCATTTTAATAATCTCAACTTTTCCATTATTAATATATAAAAATGCTTCTGGATTTAAAGATAATCCACCTAGACTACCACCTGCTAGAGGGAAGTCACTTGAATACTCAAATAACAAGTCATTACTAATGTTTTCTTTTTCTAATTCACTGCCGCCAAAACCGAAGCCGAATGTTAAGCGTGATATCGGTACAATCATTTCTTTATCATTTATCTTTAAAGGCGTACCAATAATTTCTGAAGAATCCAAAATAGTTTTTATACTTGTTAATGTTGATAGCATTACATTTTTAAAAGAATTATTTTCCATAACTTAAGTCTCTCCTTATAATTTTATTTTTTAAAATATTAATAATTTTTAGATTTAGTTCCCCCTCTAATAAATAATCATTATTTGATGCATTATGTAAATAAATAAAGTGCATTTTGCGATATATTTTTAAATTCGATAAAATATAATTACTTCCAAATAATAAAGCATCAAATGGTCCAATAGATGAATTATATAAATATATTTTTATATATTTAAAATCAATATTTTCTATTAATTTTTTAATATCAATTTTAAATTTAGGTTTAGGACTAGTAATAATTGAAGCAATGATTTTTCCTAGTTCTATTTCAAGTATTTTTATTTTAAATAAATATACTTTAATAAAACGATATGTAATAATAACTTTTATTTTTAAATTAATAAATAAAAACATAGTTATAAATAACAAAATCAATAATAATATGAGCAAAATAATCATTAACGTTTTCATAATAATATTATTAACTTGCTTCAATAAAATAATTCAAAAAAAATGCCATAGCGAAATTCTATGGCATTTTAAATCTATTTTCTACTTGATTGTTTTTTTGAAGAAGAACGTTTACTTGATGAACATCCACGTTTAGATTCATGATTAGAATTTCTAACGTGCGAGTTATTTACATCTAAATCTTCTCCATATTCATATTTAGTTCCACGTTGCTTATTAGTAGTAGCAGCTTTTTTTGTAGAACTCTTTCTTGTAGTGTTTTTTTGTCGACTTTGTCTCACAAATTTCACCTCCTATTGAGGTTAGTTTTTGCTTATTTTCAAAAATTATAAATAATTCTTATCATCTTCGTTATTTTTTTCATCAATAACGATAGTTTCAACATTTTCTACGCAATATTTAATATCACTTTCAAAATCAAATTTTTGTTCAAAAACTTCGACTTCATCTAATTTTGGCATTGTTTTCGGATTCTTTGGTTCAAAAATTGTGCAACAATCTTCATATGGTCGAATGGATATATCATAAGTATTAATCTTTTTTGCTAATTTAATAATCTCAATTTTATCCATTACAGCGACTGGGCGAATAATTGGAGTATTAGTAACTCCGTTAATAACATTAATAGAGGCAAGTGTTTGTGATGCTACTTGTCCTACTGATTCCCCATTAGAAATTGCTAGGCATTTATATTTTTTAGCTAAACGTTCTGCGATACGATACATCATACGACGCATAATGGTAATTGCATAAGATTCATTCGAATATTTATAAATATCTTCTTGTAACTTAGTAAATGGAACAACATGTATTTTAATACGTGCTTGATAACGATTAAGTTCTTTACAAATATCTTTTAATTTATCAATTACAGCTTCACTAGTATATGGAGGAGAAGCAAAGTGAACACATTCAATTTTAACTCCTCTTTTCATCATTAAATAAGCGGCAACTGGAGAATCAATACCGCCTGATATCATATGAAGTGCTTTGCCACCCACTCCTAAAGGATAGCCACCTGCGCCTAATATGTCACTTGTAAATATATAAGCAGCATCCGCACGAATAGTAATAGATACTAAAACATCCGGATTATGAATATCTACTTTATAATTAGTATTTTGTAAAACGTATCCAGCGATAATACGATTAATTTCATCACTAATGATTGGATATAATTTATCGGCGCGTTTTGCTTTAATTTTAAAAGTATTTTTATTTTCTTTTTTAAGTAAATCTAAAACCATATTTTTTAAGTTTTCGATGTCACGATCAACTTTCATGACAAGAGAAAAAGAATAAATACCCGATACATCTTTTAATCTTTCAATAATTGGTTCATAGTCAGTATCATTTAATTTGATATAGATATGATCCATGCATACTTGATATTCAAGATTTTTAAAATCTTTTAAAGCATGTTTAACATTAACACCTAATGTATTAATAAAATCTTTTTTGTTTTTTCCTTTGGTGGATAATTCCCCAAATCTTATCATGATATGATCATAATTAATATTGTTCATTATATTACTCCTGTTCTTTAGTACTTTCTAAAATGTTATGTAAAGTAGTTATGAATATTTTTGCTTCTTCTAAGGTATTTGATTCATCAAAGCTTAAACGGATTGGATTAGATGCTTCCACGCTATTTTTATTCATAGCCGCTAGAACATAAGACTTGTTACTTTTTTTCGAAGAACAAGCAGATATTGTAGATACCATAATATCTTTAAGCGATAAAGCTTCAACAACTACACTTGCCTTATGGCGTAATAAAGAAAAGTTTAAAATGTATGGTGAAGCATCTAAAGATGAATTAATTACTACTTCATCAAAATTTGCTAATTCTTTTCGAATATAGTTATTAATCTCTTGCACTTTTTTTAATTTTTTATTCTTATTTTCTAAAGCAAGACGTAAAGTTTTTGCTAATGTTACATCTTTTGGCATATCGCTTGTGCCACTTCTTAAATTAAATTCTTGTCCGCCACCAGATAAAAGTGGTAATGGTTTAATATTTTTTCTTATTGCTAAAAATCCAGAACCTTTTAAACCATGAATTTTGTGACTAGAAGCAATAAACATATCAATTAAGTTATAATTAACATCAATTTTCGTTATCGATTGCGTCGTATCAGAATGGAAGAAACATTTTGGATATTCGTGGACAATTTTACTTAGTGATTCAATATCATTAACTTCGCCTGTTTCATTATTAACATGCATTATTGAAACTAAAATTGTATCATTGCGCATAGCTTTTCTTAATGTATCAGGTTCAATTATACCTTTTTCATTAACTGGTAAAATTGTTACTTCAAAACCAAATTCTTCTTCTAATTGTTTAAAAGCATTAAGAACTGAAGGATGCTCCACATTAGTGGTTATCAAATGTTTACCACGATTTTTATACGCTAAAGCAACACCTTTAATAGCTAGGTTATTTGATTCAGTTGCGCCAGAAGTAAAGATAATTTCATAGTTTTTATCTAAGCCTAAAAGACTTAACACTTGTTCACGTGCTAAAGTTAAAAGACGGCTACTTTCTAAACCGTATTTATGGTTACTAGAAGGATTACCATAATATTTTTCTACAAGTTGATTAAAAGATACTAGCAACTCTTTATTGACGCTTGTCGTCGCAGCATTATCAAAATAAATCAAAATAAAACCTCCACTTAATTTAGAATATGCAATCAGTTAAATTTTAACTGAGTTAAAGCCTATTCTTTTTCAATATTTGATGCATGTTTAAGTTTTTTAGTTGTGTTTCCTGCATCTAAATAAGCTTTTTCAAATTCTAAATCGAAAAATGATGTTTCGACTTGATTTAATAATACTTTAATATCACTTAAATGATATCTTTCTCTATTAGCGTACACTACTAAACTTTCAGTTAATAAGGCAAAGTTAGCATTTTCTTCATTAGATTTAACTAATTCATCTTTATATTTAATAAAATTCATAACTAGATTATTAATATTAGCAATATCAATTGGTTTAATATTTAACAATGCATCAATTTCATCAATAAGGGCAAATGCTTTAGCAAATGCTTCTTTTTGTTGATTTTCATAATCAGTTACATAAGTTTCATGAATAACTTTATAAGTATTCTTAAGTTCAAAATATCCATTATAAATGATGTCATTTGCGTTATTAAAATCACTTTCAAGTGATAATAAATATGAAGAGAAATCATTTAATTTTAAAGAAGCCACTTTTGCTTCGTCCGCTAATTCATTACATTTATTACGAAGTAAAGAATAAGGTTGTTTGGTATTTGAATGAATATAAGTATCTAAAGTACGTTTGATAGTATCAAGACGAGAAACATTAAATTTAATAACATCAATTTCATTAATATACTTATCAGACATAATATAGTCTTTTTGAACTTCTGGAATAATATTACAAATCTTCACTGATTTGTTTTCCAAATCTTTTACTGATTTATAAACATCATCAATTGATGAAGAAAATTCTTCTTTAGCATTTTTTTCTTCTTCGAATTTTTCTAATAATTTATTAATACATTCCAAAATATTTTCTAAATCATCATTACAATTTTTAAGTTTGAATGATTTTAAGCGTTGAGTTATATCTTGTAAAGAAGCTTCAAATTGTTCAATAGTGCTATTAACATGAAGATGATTTAAAGGATAACCTTGTTGCATCATTTCTTGATATTTTAATTTTAATACTGAAATCTTATTTGGAACAACATTACTAACTTTAACACATAATAATGGTAATTGCTCAATAACAGGTTTTAGTTCTTTAATAGCCATATCAATACGCTCAAGTATCGCATCAACATTTTCATAATCTGCGCAATCAATTGCTTCATCAAAACGTTTAAATGCTTCATCAATATTATTAAATAAAATATCAAATGACTCTTCTACTAATTTTAATTCGCCTTCATGTTCAAAATATAAAGCCTTAATATTTCTTAAATCTTCTTTTTGCGCTAAAGCTTTCTTTTGTGCTTCATTTTCATTATGTAATAAATCATTTAATTCATTTACGAACGCTTCAATTTGATTACAATAGTCTTCTAATATAGCACGATTTCTTTTAATGCTTTCTTTATTAGCTTTTCCTTTAGTTTTGTCTAAACTATCATGAAGCATTTGTAAAGCATTTGTGGCTTGATCGTTTTGTGTTTGTAATAAATCTTCATATTTCTTTAATAAATTAGTATAAGTATCAACATAAAGTAAGTTGCAACTAGAAATTGCATAAACTCTTTTTAAAGATGAAGATGCTTCACCTATTAGAACTGTACGATAATGTTCATATTTTTTTTCAATTTCTCTTGTCGCCTTTGCTAATCTATGTTTTTTAAGTACTAAATTAAACAAAGTTATAAGCACAAATATCACAATAATTGCCACAATCATAACAATAAAAATAATATTTATATTTTTGTTCCACCAATCACTAAATTTACTTAAAATCATACCAAAACACCTCTCATCTAACTGACTATTTTAGTATAACATAAAAATAAATAAATATTTATTTATTTTCTAAAATTGCTATAAAATTTTAAAAGGTCATAAAAACTCATGTTCTATGACCTACCTTAGTGAAATCACTGTATCTAATTAAATTGACTCTTCTATATCATTTATTGTCAAGAAATCAATATTTGAAATTAGGAGTTATATAAAATTTAATCTTGCTTTTTTCCAAAAAATCTTTAATTTGCTTAATTTGTTTAGCATTTCCACTTATTAGTGCTCCACCATTTTCCATAATCTTCTTTGAAAGAACAAAATTATTTCCGCTAATTTTAGAAACTATTTTTATTTGTTCGATTGATATATCTTTAGAAGCAGTTAAATAGACATTGTAATTGTTGTTGTCTAAATCAATTCCATCCCACTTTGTTGTCGCTAATCTATATCCGCATTTAGAGCATACTAAGTTTAGTGCTGGTTTGTTGTAAAATTCCAACATCTCTCCTCCACATTCTGGGCAAATAAATTTATTTTGTTTCATATTTTCCTCCTCCAGGTTTAAATACTATAAATTCCCCTCTAGTATTATGATTAGTTTTTCCAACCCAATATTTGTCATTCGAGTTAGAAAATGAAGTGCTGTTACAAGTTTTTATAACGAACGTACTCGTCATTTCCAACAATTCACTTTATATTGTTATGGTGCATTTACGTTTCATAAACTTCATATTATACAACCTAATGATTATTTCTTTTCGTCTAGTAATATTGTATTTGCGTCAGGATTCTTATTAATTGCACCAACTATTGGATGCTTAACATATAATTCATCTAGATATTTAATTTCTTCATCAGTTAAATAAACATTTAATGCCTCTACTGCGTCATCTAAGTAACTAACCTTAGTGGCACCTATAATTGGTGAATCTATACCTTTTTTCCATAAATATGCTAAAGCAATTTGTGACATTTTAACATTTTTCTTATTTGCTAATTCGCTAACGCGCTTAACAATATTAATGTCACTTTCTTCCATTGCATCATATTTTCCTTTTGCCACTCTATCAGTTGTTCCTCTTAAAGAATTTGATTCCCAACTTGGACGCGCTAAATGGCCTGCTGCTAAAGGACTATAAGGCATTAATAAGATATTATTTTCCTTACAATATGAAATTAAATCTTTTTCATCTTCTCGATAAATCATATTATAATGATTTTCCATTACTTTAAAACAAGTCCAATTGTTTCTTTTAGCTACTTCTTGCATTGCGATAAATTGCTTTGCATACATTGCTGAAGCACCAATAACTCGTACTTTTCCTGATTTTACTAATTCATTTAAAGCTTCCATAGTTTCTTCAATTGGTGTGTCATAATCAAAGCGATGAATAATATAAATATCTAAATAAGTAGTGCCTAAGCGTTTTAATGTAAGATCAATTTCTCTTAAAATTGCTTTTTTAGATAATCTTCCTTCATTAAAATATACTTTTGAAGCAATTACCACATCTTCTCTACGTACATATTTTTTTAATGCTTTTCCTATGTATTCCTCACTTGTTCCTAGCGAATAGCAATTTGCAGTATCAAAGAAATTAATACCTAAATCTAAGGCATGTTTTACAATTTTTTCTGTTTCTATTTCATCAAGTGTCCAATCATGCATAGTGTGTGCTTTACCAAAACTCATACATCCTAAGCATATTTTAGAAACTTTAATGTTGGTATCGCTTATATAAGTATATTCCATTATTCCCACTCCTTCGTATTATTCAATACAAGTTCAATATTAACTACGCAATTAGTCACTAATTCTATTTGATTTTCAGGTTATTCTTTATAATACTCTTCATCAGTAACTGGTTCGCACCATTCATTGCTAGTTTCTTCACCTGGTACTTCAATTGCTAAATGTGAAAACCAAGAATCTTCGCTTGCCCCATGCCAATGTTTAACACCTGGTTTAATGTTTATAACATCTCCTGGTAACATTGTCACTTTATCTTTTCCCCATTCTTGATAATAGCCTTTTCCCGCAACACAAATTAAGATTTGTCCTCCACCATTTTTAGCATGATGGATATGCCAGTTATTGCGACATTTAGGTTCAAATGTAACGTTACAAATACCAACTTGTGATGTTGAAAGTGGTGCTAAATAGCTTTGACCAATAAAATATTTAGCAAAATTAACATTAGGATCACCAATTGGAAAAATCATACTTTCCTGATGTTTTGCTTTTGCATCTTCACCATTTTCTTCTTTCCAAACTTCTTTTGCAAGATTAAATGCGCCCCATGCTTTTGGCCAACCAGCATAAAAAGCAATATGGGTAATAATACTTGCTATTTCTTTTCTTGTTACTCCGTTTTTCTTAGCATTTTCTAAATGATATACCAATGATGAATCTGTAATTCCCATTGATATAAGTGCGGTTAATGTTACAATACATCTTGTTTTAACATTAATATCTTCGTTATTCCAATTTTCACCAAATAAGACATCATCATTAAAATGGGCGAATTCTGGTGCAAATTCTCCTAAAGCTTTTCTTCCTGCAGTTTGTGTTATTTTTTTCATAATGTTCACCTTTCTTTTCTTACAATATTAATTTAATATTTTTTAACTTAAAA
>CALBGF010000195.1 GCA_937893635.1 uncultured Mollicutes bacterium
TCATTACAAGATGCAGTTAATGAAGCCAAAAATGGTGAAACTATTACATTACAAAAAGATGCCGCTACTAATGGTGTAATTAAAGGTAATGGTGTGCAAGCAAAAAGTGGTTCTAACTTTATACTTGATTTAAATGGATTAACATATGAAGTTACTAAAGGAATGGTTGGATCAACTGGTTCAGAAACTAATGGATTCCATTTATTACGTGATTCAAATATTACTATCAAAAATGGCACATTAACTAAATCTATCAATTATATTAATGGATCAATGCTTATTCAAAACTATTCAAATTTAACTCTTGATAATGTTGTACTACAAGGTACAAGCAATATTAAATATGTTCTTTCTAACAATTATGGAAATATTGTTTTGAAAAACTATACTACAATTAATGCTATAGGAAATAATGTCGCTTTTGATGTTTGTTATTTTAATAAAAATGCATATGCTGAAGGCGTAACTCTTACAATTGCTGATACTACAGTTACAGTTAATGGTAGAGTAGAATATACATCATCTTACAATACAGAAAGTTCTTTTGATAATCTTCATCTAATTATACCAGCTGGATATGAATTAACATTAAGTGATGGTTTAACTCTTGTTGCATCTGAAGATGGAAAAACTCAAGAAGTAACTGCAACTTATATTATTAATGCTAAAGAATTTGCTGCTTTATGGAAAAATGCTCGTAATAGCGAAGGCGGATTATGTGCTATTGTTGGAACAAGTGCAATGGATGATTTATTAACAAAATATGATGAATTATCTTCTAAATCTAAAACATACTTAGAATCAGTACAAGATGCTGATGGAGTTACAGTTGCTTATTCTGTTAATTATTTCAAAACATTACAACAAACAAAGTCATCTAACACAAATAATGGAGCAACAATTAAAACAACTTTATTAAATGCCAATAGCGAATCTAATAATGTTGCTATGATCGTATTATTTGCAATGTTAGGAATTGCTGGTGTTGCTTCTTATTATTACATTGAAAAAAGAAAAGTTAACAACTAATAACTAATCAATTAAAATTAAATAACTAGTGTGCTCACAAGGTACGCTAGTTTTTATTTCTAAAGAAAATAAACAATATGTTAATTTAATAGCAAAAATGAATTATTTTTTTAAAAAAAGTTTGTTTTTTTTATTAAAAACACTTGAAATTTTGTTAGAACATGTTAGTATTATTTATGTAGTTACACATGTAATTATTGTTTGGTAGTCCTTAACCAGACATAAGAAAGTGGTTAATCCGTAGTAACCACTTTTTTTGTGCTTTTTTTCATATTTCTTTAAATTTGTATGATTATAATTTATAATCATAGTGCATATTAAGCGTAGGTGATTAATTATTATGAAGAGTTTTTATGAATCGTTAGAATTTCAAAAAGTTAAAGATATAATTGTAACATTAGCAAAAACAGAAGTTGGAAAAGAAAAAATTAATAATCTAGAAATCATTTTAGATCAAAGTCAATTACAAAATGAATTAGATATATTAAAAGAAATGCATTCATTTTTAAGTAGATATAATGAATTACCAATTAGCAATTCCTCATTATTAATTGATATTATTGCTCATGGAGAAAAAACAGGTATTTTAAGCGTTTATGATTTAGAAAAAGTAGCTTCAGATATATCCACTATTAAAAGAGTTCAAACATCATTTGAAAAATGCAAAGATGAATTTCCATTACTCGATAAATTAATTAGTAATTTTATTGATTTATCTTCTTTAGAAGATTTAATTCATAGTGTTATATCGCCAAGTTTAACTATTTATGATGATGCTTCAGTTGATTTAAAACGCATTAGAAGAAACATTGCTAGTTTAGAAAGTGATTTATCTGCTAAAATACATAATCTTGCTAAGTCCTATAGCGGTTATCTAACTGATAACACCGTGACTTTACGTAATGGTCATTATGTTTTACCAGTTAAAACGATGTATAAATTTAAAGTAGAAGGTATAATTCACGATACATCAGATTCTGGTAATACTGTATTCGTTGAGCCCGCTAATATCGTAGAAATTAATAATAAAATTGCTTCTTTACGTATTGAAGAACAAGATGAAATAGCCCGTATTTTACGTAAACTCACTGTGGCTATTTTAGATAAGAAAATGGAAGTAATTAAAAACAATAATACTTTAGGATATTTAGATTTTTTAAATGCTAAAGCTAAATATGCTTTAGAAAATGATGGAGTAATTGGAAATATATCTATTGATCGAACATTAAAACTAATTAATGCTCGTCACCCCTTAATTAGTAAAGATAAGATTGTTGCTAATGACTTTTATTTAGATACCAATAAGCATTTATTAATTATTTCTGGCCCTAATGCTGGTGGTAAATCAGTTGCCTTAAAAACAGTTGGTTTATTAGTGGTAATGCATCAATGTGCTTTACCAGTTTTAGCTAATGAAGGTGCATTGATTCCATTATTTAAGAGAATTTATGTTGATATTGGAGACCAACAATCACTTAATGACTCATTATCTACTTTCTCTGCTCACATGGAAAATATTATTGATATGTCCAAAAAATTAGGAGCAAAAGATTTGGTTATCATTGATGAATTAGGTACTGGCACTGATCCTAGCGAAGGAGAAGCATTAGCAAAAGCAATCTTAGATTATTTACACTTTAAGCATGCTTTTGCCTTTGTATCTTCGCACTTTATGGGTGTTAAAACTTATGCTTTAGATAAAGAATATGTTATGAATGCTTCCATGATTTTTGATGAGGCAAATTTTATGCCGACATATAAAATGCGTATCGGAATTCCTGGCAAATCTTATGGTATGGAAGTTGCGTTACGTTTAGGTTTAGATCAAACAATTATTGATAAAGCAAAAAAATATTTAAAAGAAGATAACGCTAGTGAATTTTCGACTTCTTTAACTAAACTTGATGCATTAGTTCATGAAAACGAAAAAATCAACGAAAGTATTCGTAAGCAAAAAGAACAAGTTGAAAAAAGAAATGCCGAATTAGAAAAACAAAATGCTGAATTAATGAAAAGAAAAGCAAATCTTCTTAAAGAAGTAGAAGATGAAAAAGAAGAAATGCTTGAAGAAACACAAAAACAAATTGATGAAATTATGCATGAATTAAATAAAAAAGATTTAAAAATGCATGAAGTTATATCCGCTAAAAAACATATCGATGATTTAGGAGAAAAAGAAGTAAAAGTTAAGAAGAGTAATGAAACTTTTGCTTTAAATGATTATGTTACTATCGATGATATGAATTTAAGTGGCACGGTTATTCGTATTGTAAATGATAAATACACTGTTCAAACTAATTTAGGTAATATTGTAGTTGGTAAAAGTGATTTATCAAAATCTATTCGTCCAACAAATAAAAAAGTACGCGAAGTAAGTAATATTGATCGTAATATTATTAGCCGTACAGTACCGCTTGAACTTAATTTAATTGGAAAACATGTTGATGAAGCAATGAATGACTTAGAACGTTATCTTGATGATGTTGTTATTAAAGGATATAGTGAAGTACGTATTATTCATGGCTCTGGAACTGGAGCATTAAGAAAAGCAGTTCACGAATATTTAAGCAAACAAAAATTCATCAAAAACTTCCGTTTAGGTGGTATGGGTGAAGGCGGCGTTGGCGCTACGGTGGTGACCCTTAAATGAACGAACGAATAAAACGTGAAATAGATTTATTACCGCACCGTCCTGGTTGCTATTTAATGCATAACAAAGATGGAAAAGTAATTTATGTTGGTAAAGCGAAAGACTTATTTAAACGTGTTTCACAATACTTTTTACGTTCGCAATCAGGTAAAGTATTTAAAATGGTAAGCGAAGTAGAATATTTTGAAACAATTATTACGAATAACGAAAAAGAATCATTAATTCTCGAATGCAATTTAATTCAGAAATATTATCCGCGCTATAATGTTTTGCTTAAAGACGGAAAAACTTATCCTTATATTGCTTTAAAAAAAGGTAATGATCCTCTAATCAAAATAGCGCGTAATCGTAAAGATAAAAACTATACATATTTTGGTCCATTTCCTAACTCCAGTGCCGCTTATGATATGGTAGATTTAGTTAATAAAATATTTCCAATTCGTAAATGTAAAACTATTCCAAGTAATGCTTGTTTATATTACCATTTACATCAATGTCTTGGACCTTGTATTAATAAAATTGATGATGAAGAATATAAAAAATTAAATAAAGATGTTACAAATTTCTTATTAGGCAAAGATAAATCAAAACGCAAGGAATTAGTGGATAAAATGCGTAAAGCAAGTGATAATCTTGAATTTGAACACGCTAATGAGTTAAAGCAACTTATTATTGCTATGGACCATGTTTTCCAAAAACAAACTGTGCAAATTAAAAATAACAAGCCAATTGATGTCATTGCTTATTCATTAAGAGAAGGTTATTTAGCGATTATATTTATGATGTATCGAAATGGTAACTTATTAGGCAAAGAACTTTATGTTGTCGAAGAATTTAATGATTTAAATGACCAGTTAGCTAACCTTATTATTCAATTTTATGATAAACACGAAGTACCAAGTAGAATAATATTCTCGGTTAAAGAACTTAAGACAATTATTGCGGAATCCTTAAATGTTGAAGTATCAATACCTACAACCGGAATTTATTATAGTCTTGTTTCTGATGCACAAGTTAACGCTAAAAATGGCTTAGATGAACATTTCTTAACGGCAAGATTAGAAGATGATAAAAATGCATTATTAGAAGAATTAGGTAAAATTGCTAATATTCCAACACCATATTATATTGAATTATTTGATAATTCACACTTACAAGGTAGTGAACCTATTGGTGCTATGGTGGCATTTATTAATGGTGAAAAAGCGAAAAAACTTTACCGTAAATTTAATATTACGCACGAAGAAGCGCGTGATGATTATGCAAGTATGCGTGAAGTTATATATCGTCGTTACCGCCGTTTAAAAGAAGAAAATAAAGAGTTTCCTGATTTAATTATTGTCGATGGTGGCTTAGGACAAATTCACGCTGCTCAAGATGCTCTTAAAATGGCGCAGGTTAATATTAATTTATTAGGTTTATATAAAAATGATCGACACCAAACCGAAGGATTAATGAACGCTAATGGTGAAAAATATAAAATCCCTAATAATTCCCCCTTATTTTATTTATTAATGCGTATGCAAGATGAAGTACATCGTTACGCCATTACTTTCCATCGCTCTAAACACCTTAAAAATTATAAAACATCAATTTTAGATGATATTGAAGGTTTAGGAATGAAAAGAAAAGAAGCTCTTATGAAAGCTTATCCTTCAACAAGTGATTTAATGCAAGCAACAATTGAAGAATTATCACAAATAATTCCGCCAAGTATTGCTAAAAATGTTTATGAGACTATTCATAAGAATGATTAATGCACAATTTCTTGCCATTAGCATATTATAAAGTGACATAAGGAGTATTTATGCCATCACTACTTACTAAACGTGAAAGAGAAGTCTTTACTTTACTAGTTCAAAACTACTCGACACGAGATATTGCTGAAGAACTTTTTATATCCGAAAAGACTGTTCGCAACCATATATCTAATGTTATGCAAAAATTAGGTGTTACAGGACGTGCTCATGCAGTAGTGGAATTAATAAGGATGAATGAAATTTCTTTATAGCCTTCGCTTGAAGGCTATTTTTCGTGTGCTAAAACTTATTATTCGCCATATAGTTTATTGGTGATAATATGAACGTAATGATTTATGATACAGGAATTGGTTTAATACCATTTTTACAAAAAGCAATTAAAAAGAAAAAATATAATAATTATTATTTATATATGGATGAAGATGTTTTTCCAATTGGAAATAAGCCAAAAGAATATATTATTGAGCATTTAAAATACATTTTGAATTTTGCTAATCAAAAATATGATATTCTTGTTTTGGCTTGTAATTCTTTATCCTCGTTTTTAGATTATGTTGATTTATCTAAATATAAAATTAAGATTTATTCAATTTTTGAAGAAAATCTTAAATTATTAAATAAAAATGTTACATTTATTGGAACAAGTGCTTCAACAAGTAATGTAATTAATAATTCGAAAATTGCTTTAGATGATTTACCATTGCTAATTGAATCAAACTATGTAAAAGAAATAATTTCGTTAATAAATGGTTTAGATATTAAAACTGATACCGCCATACTAGGATGCACACATTTCCCATTAGTTAAATTTATTTTTGAAGATTTATTTCCTAATATAAGATTTATATCTAATGAAGATGCAATTATTAATAAATTACCAAATAGTAATATTTTAAAAATAACTGGTAATGAAAAAGCAAAAAAGTATTTAGATATTTATTTAAAAAAAAGTAATAAAATTTTATGTTAATAATATATTTTTATTGAGGTGTAGAACATGAGCAAATTTAATAATTTTTTTGAGCGTTTAAAATCCAAATTTAAATCAAAAAAGGCGGTAACCAAAAAAGAAGATGACCGAATTCCTAATTTGAAATTTAAAGGTACACGCCGTCCTAAAATGATTTTTACTACTTCATTAAAACCAAAGAAAGCATTAATCTTTATTATTCCTCTTTTAGTAGCGGGAGGCGGCATTACTTTAGGTGTTTTAACAAATAACGCTAATAAAGGATTAAAAGAAGAAGTTATTATCGATAATCGTGATAGTAATTACCGCGTGTTTGTCTTAACTAAAGATAATATGGTTGTGCCTGTTAGTTTAAAAGTAGAAGAAAAACTTACCAAAGAAGAACAAATACTTGATGTATTTTCCTTACTAAAAGAAGATCAAAAATATGAAAACGGAGAAATGAATGGTTTTATTCCAAGTGACACAAAGTTAAATGATATTAATGTTGAAAATGGAATTTTAACTTTAGATTTTTCAACAGAATTTAATAACATTAAACAAACTCCATCAAGAGTTATGGAAGCATTAACTTATTCATTCTTAGGCATTGATGGTATTGATGGTTTAAGTTTAAGAATCGATGGTTCGCTTGTTGATAAAGTTGCAAATGATTTTAAAATACCTTTAGTGTTAGATAAAACTTATGGAATTAATAAAAGAGTGAATGATTTAACTGATTTGTTAGATAAAGAAGAAATAACAGTTATTTATAATAAAAAGATTAATAATAAATCTTATTATACTCCATCAACAATTCTTGCTAAAAAAGGAAATAACCGTATTAACACTTTGTATAATGCCTTATCATTAAAACCAAATATTATACAAGGATTATCATCAGTTAAAGAATATTCATATTTAAATGTTAGTAAAGATCCAGTTATTAATGAACAAGTAGTATCGATGGATATATTACCTTCTGCGATGATTGATGAAGTGACTATTTCTAAAGAATTATTTGATCTTATGAATTTAACATTTGAATACTCTAATCTTGACTATAAAGTTAATTTAACTTTTGAGGGTGAAAGTTACGCAGTTGATGGTATCTTAAACGAAGATGATTATAAAGTAAGTAATATATTAGTAAATGAAGTAGAATTATAAATATAATAGCATAAGGCATCCAAATTTCTCTTGGATGTCTTTTTTTTACACAATTTTATTTGCTTTTTTTGTTTTGATGAACAAAT
>CALBGF010000196.1 GCA_937893635.1 uncultured Mollicutes bacterium
TTAGGCGTATACATGTTAATTACTACTATTATTAAATTATCTAAAAAACAATAATTAAATAGAAAAAACTCAAACTGAAAAATCACAGTCATTATCGATTAAATTTGACTGTGATTTTTATTTATTCTAATTAATCTTCGTTACAATAAACAGTAACAGAACTTGGGATACCACTATCACGAAGGCTGATTTTATTAAACTGAGCTTCCGTACCATTATAATGAATTGATTCCAAATTAGAGCACAATTCAAAGGCATGATAACCAACTTCTTTTAAAGATACTGGAAAAGTAATATCAATAATACTTTCGCAAGAATAGAATGTTTCTTTACCAATCGTTTCTAAGTTTTTAGGCAAATTAACTTCGGATAAGTTTGTGCAATATGCAAATAAGTTATCCGCTAAAACGGTAATATTATCCGGAATAGTAATTGAACTTAATTGTTCCATAGTATCAAAAGCTGATGCCTCAATAGTGGTAACCGAAGTAGGAATATCTAATTTAGTCACTTGATTCATAAAATAGAAAGCATGTTGTTCTATAGTTTCTAATTTATTTGGCAATTGCAATTGTGTTATTTCTTGACATTTATAAAAAGCCCCAGAACCAATTGTTGTAACAAAATTAGGAATCATAATTGCTTTTTTTGTTTGAGGTACACGAACTAAAGTTGTGGAATCATAATTATAAAGAGAACCTTCTATAACATGATAATGCGTATTTCTTTGAGATACTATAAACTCCTCTAATGCCGTCATTTCGTCTAAAGCACCATAGCCGATAAATTCTAAGTTCGAAGAAATATTGAATTGCTTCAAAGCAAAACAATAAGCAAAGGAAAATTCACCAATTTCTGTAAGTGAATCTGGAAAACTAATAGAAACAAGAGATTCACAACGATAAAATCCGTAATCACCAATCACTGATAATGAACTAGGTAGTTCAACTTCTTTTAACTTTCGACAGAATTTGAATGTATTAAATGGTATTTCTTCAATGCTAGCATTAAGAACAACTTTAGAAATTTGAGTTTCAAAGAATACTCCTTCTTCCATATTAGTAATGCTAGAAGGAATAGTTACTTCTAAAACATTATTTAATCTAGATAAAGATTCAATACCTAAAATATTACATTTCTCATGTAAATTAACTTTATTAACATTTTCACTCATTTTAATTAATTTACTATAATCATTAATGTATAATCCGCCTTCATATGTTGAATAAAATGGATTATCATTATTTACAATTAAATTATTAAGTCCTTCACATAGTTCAAAATTATCTTCTCCAATAAATTGAACGCCTTTTAAATCTAATTCTTTTAAATTTGTTGTTAAGTAAAAAGCTGCATGATTAATAATTCTTAAAGAAGAAGGTAATGTCACACTTGATAATACATCGCAACTATTAAAAGCATAAGCATCAATTACTTCTATTCCTTCTGGAATGGTAATTGATTTTATAGGCGTTTCCATAAAACATGCTTTACCAATTTGAATAACTGGTTTATTTAAATAACTACTTGGAACAACAAGATCACTTTCATCTTCAAAATTATTATATTTATAAATTTCATATGCTTCTGTTTCGTTATTTTCATTAATAAAACGACGATAAGTATAATCTTCTACTTCAATTTCTTCCGCTGATAATTTTTTAAAAATCGGATGAACTTCTAAATCACTTTTTATATTAGTAAGATCTTTATCCCAACCAAAGAAAGAATACTCATAATTTGCATATTGCGATTTTTTAGTTGGCTCGTCACCATTATATAAAGATGCTTCTCCTTTTTTTACTTGGTCTTGATATAATAAGATATTATCTTCTGAATAATAAGACACTGTATAACTATCTTTTTCTTCTATTGATGAGGAATTATTTTTATTATTGCAACCGCTAATAAGGAAAAGACTTAAAAGCATAATTGGGCAAATGGATTTTTTCATGTTTTTGAACTCCTTTATTTTATTACAAATAAAATACCATTATATTTTTAGTTATACAATGGTATTTGTTAATTAATATTTATTATTTGATTTTTATTCAAATACTTCTTCGCCAGTTAAGCCACCTGCTAAATAAGTAACAGATAAAGATCCTGGGATACTTACTCCATCAATAGTCATTTGATTTCCTTCACTATCAACAAAATAAGCAACATTACTATCATCAAATTTTACAAACGTAAGTGTCTTATTTAAATAAGCCTCATTGGAACTACTAGATAATACTACTGTGCCTTCACTAGAAATAACAACACGAACAAAGTCTAGAGGATTATTATTTAAATCATATGAATCCGTTGAAGTCCAAGTACCAACTAGACTAGATAAGTCACCAGTTGGTGTATTTTTTACTTCTGCAAATTCTCCAGAATCGCTACCAATTAATCCGCCTGCTTCATAATAAACAACAATACTTGTAGAATAATCTAGTACTTTAATGTCACCATAAGCTGTATTATTAAATACATAACATATTTCACCATCTAATGTACTTACTTCAACAAAATCAAACACTTGATTTTGTAAAGAAGCATCATTATTATCTTCGCTATTAATAGTTAAGTCGGTCGCAGTAATTTCAATAGTTACTGTATACGAAACCTCATAATTATCATTTAAATATGCTTCTTCATTTTTCCAAGTAGCAATTAAATAACTTGGAATTTCATCACTAGTGGTTGAGCCTTTACGAGTAAATTCTGTTCCGCTAATAGAAGAATCTTCGCTAATTAAACTAATTTTATTAGTTGGATTTAAAGTATCTAATGATTTAATAAAGAAATTAATATTATTAATACTAATCTTAATTCCATTTTCAGAATCGTAACTTATTAAAGTTATAATACTATTATTAATAGTTACTGATTGATTAGTAATTACTATTTCTAAAGATGCATTGCCATTAATTGAGCCTGTACTTAAAGAACCAACATATGTTCCAACAAAGAAATTAGGAATTTCTACTTTGATAATAGGATTAGGTAATTCAAATGTAGCACAAGTTCCTTCATTATAGGCCAAATCGTAATATAAATATAATTCGCCACTTACTTCAATAAATAAACTACCATATGTTTCGTTCTTAAATTCATATTTATCATCACTTGTTTTACCAACATAATTAAATGTCACATTATGTAAGCCATCTAATTTAGAATCAGGGACATTTAGTTTTGCGTTATTATCGCTTATAACAAGACTTGCATATAAATCATCACGGTCATCATCATTCATAGAATAAAAATAATCCGTTTCATATTCGCCTTCAATTTCTTCTAATTCATTAACTTGTTTAGTTAATTCATTAGAAATAATAGTAAAATCATCGTTCCCAATTTCTAAAGATTTACCAGCATCTCCTGCTTGAATATGTTCAGCAAAGAATAATTCCATACCTTCCCATACAAATTCAGCATGAATATATTTGTCTTCATAATATTTAATGGACTTAACAATTGCTTCTTTATCATTTAATGTCACTTTAGAAGATGTAATAACAAGAGTAATATCATTAACTCCATTTGGTAATGTTCCTTTATTAAGTTTTCCTTTATAAGTTCCAAAATAAACTTCTTTTATTTTACTTAAATCTTCACGATTATTATCAATGGAACTTACATCAAATGGTTGAGAAGTTGAACCAATATTACTAATAGTAATTTTATGACTAAAAGTTTGTCCACTTCTTACTCCATTAACGACATAATAATCAAGTGATGTACCATTTAATTTAACTTCAATACTAGTTGCGTAATTTAAAAATTCCACATAAGTGTCATAATCATAAGCAAAAGACTCCGATAATAATGAAGTGGCATTTTTATCTTTAGTAACATAGATTTCATTTGTAACATCATAATCAAATAAATCCCAAGACATATCAAAATCCAAACGGAAATTAATTTCTTTTGATGAATCATCATTAAATAATGTCACATTTCTTGCTAAACCATTTTCAACATTGAATGAATAAATGCCATCAGTTTTAAAAGCATATCCATAATTAGTGATTTCGTTATCTATATAAGAGCTAAAGAAAACATCTTCAGTACGATAATATACTTTTGTAGTATCATCTTGACCATTAATATGTGTTACATCAGTAATAGTGTAATTTTTATAAATATCTTCTACTGCTTGCGCCAAAGTATCAGCATTTTCATTTTTATCATACTTAATATCAAATTCTTTTGTAGCAGTAACTAAATCAAATGAAAATGTTATATTTCCATCTAATTTGCCATCAACTTCAATGATTAGTTGCGGTTTAGGATTAGTATCAATGAACATAGATTTAACTTGATAATTCCAACCACTTACCATTTGTAAGATTTGTTGAAGATTTCCACTTAAATTATATTTAGTTAAGCCATATTTGCTAATTCTAAGACTTGTAAGATCTTTAAAAGGATTTTCGTATTTACTCCAAGAAGTTAAATCGCTATCCACTAATTTATAATCTAAATCATTGTTTTTGGTAATAACTTCTTTATAAATACCATCACTCTTTTTAACATATTTATCTAATAATATACCTTCATCACTAGTATCTTTTAGTGCATAAGTATCATTATAAAAAGAAACATTTAATTGATGCTTAGTTCCAGTTTTTGTATATGAGCCATTCAATTCTAAATTGCCTTGCAATAATGATTTTAAATTATCATCAATATTCACAACTTGGCTATTAGAGTTATTCGATCCATTATTAGAATTGTTATTGGAATTACAGCCAGCCAATAAGAAAGCACACACAAGAGGAAAAATAATTTTTTTATTCATAGTTACAGTTCTCCTTTTCTATTAATAGTAAATATGTTAACTAGTATAAATATTTTTTTATTTTAACAAAGTAAAATTTTTACTTTTTCATTTTTTACCAAATTACTGGTTGGTTATTAGCGTCATAATGCCAATAACTATAAGTTGAAGTTTCAGTTGGTTCTGTTTCTGAATATAAGAAGAAACGATTATTAACATTGCTTAAACCATGACTCCAATCAGCATTCCAATTAGAAGTAGGATCTGTGTTTCCTTCAAAATATATTTTTAAATTTTCATGGTGATCACCAAAAACGCTCATTCCTAAAATAACATTTTTAGGCAATATTATTTGCTCTAACGCATTAGTGGATAAGAAAGCATAGTCACCAATACTTGTTAATGATTGAGGCACAGAAATAGATGTTAGGCTAGCACCAACAAAACAATATGATGCAATGTTTTTAACGCCTTCAGGTATAGTAATAGTTTTTAAACTTGGTGATTGAAAAAGCAAATAGTTTCCTAGTTCAAAGTATCCAACACTCGTAATTCTTATTCTTTTTCCTAATAAAGTTGTATCTGTATCTTCTACTTCTAAATAATATTCTGGAATATTTGCTTCTTCTAAAGCAGAATTTGCTAAGCCAATTGCTACATTATTATCATCAATTTTATAGAATGAATAATCACTACTATTTTGATATTCTTCCGCTAAAGCAGCAACGTTAAGTGTTTTGCTAACACTTGTATCACTACCTTCTACTTTTAAAGTAATGCTAATAGGAGTAAACCAATATTGTTCTGGAATATCTTTTAATGTATAAGTGACAAAATAATTATAATCGTCGCTTTCAAACACTTCGTTAGTGTTTTTATTTTCTCCATTAACAGTAATTGTTTTATAAGCACAACTTACATAAGTGTCTCTTTGAGGCATAATAACCTTTCCATCAACATTAATTTCTGCACGATCAAAATATGGTGCAATGTTTAAATTAGAAATACCCGCTACAACACGAAGAGATTTAACATTCTCCCCATTTTTAGTTGTAGTTGCGGAAACTTGTGCTTTTAAAACATTAGAAACTAAAACATTTTCGTTATCACTAGAACGAACATTTAATTTCTTAGCACTTTGATTTTCTAAAGTTGTACTTTCTTCAAAATTATTTTCATTTACTTTTGGATTATTACCAATTAATGCCAATAATCCACTTAGACTTACAAGTGATAAAACTAAAGTTCCTTTTTTCATTTTACTCACCCCAAACCTCTCCATCATAATTTTTGTCTGACCAATCTAGATTGTCTTGAGCATTTAAATTACTTGTTAATATTACATCTTCATACTCAACATTAATAATCTCAATAATTGGCAATTTATATAATTTCTTTTCCATAATTTATTTGTTAGTATATTCAATCAAATATACTTCTCCTTTCTAGATTTATTTGCATGTAGATTGATATTCCATAGTAGGTACATGCATATTAAAAAAATTTCCAATAAGATTTTATTGGAAATATTATTTTACTTATCTAAAAAAATTTTTCAAGTGATATGCTTACATAAATAATTGAAAGCGGTTATTTAACAATATTAAAAAAAGCGTAAAGTTATAATTCTTTACGCTTAATAAGGCTTTTATTCAGCTTTTTCTTCTTTTGCTTCTTCTACTTTAGCTTCTTTTTTTTCAGGTTTAGGTTCGAATTCTTTATGAGATAAATTAATACGGCCTTTCTCATCAATATCTGTAACGATAACCTTTAGTTTTTGACCTAATTTAACAACATCTTTTGGATGTTCAATACGACGATGAGCTAATTTAGAAACATGACATAAACCATCAACATCACCAAATAGATTTACAAAGCAACCATAAGATTCAATACGAACTACTTTACCTTCATAGATTTCGCCAACTTTAGCTTCACGGACGATATCTTCAATCATCTTAACAGCTTTGTTAATAGCCTCTCTATTCATATGGTAAATAACAACGTGTCCGTCATCTTCAATATCAATCTTAACATTATCACATTTAGCAATAATATCATTAATGACTTTACCGCCTTGTCCAATAACATCACGAATCTTATCAACATCAATCTTCATTTGAGCAAGTTTTGGTGCATATTTGCCAACATCTTTACGAGGTTCACTAATTGCGCCTTTAATTACTTTCATAATTTGTGCACGAGCGCCATGAGCTTGCGCTAAAGCTTCACGTAATACTTCTTTAGTAATACCTTTAATCTTGATATCCATTTGTAAAGCAGTAATACCATAATCAGTACCAGCTACTTTAAAGTCCATATCACCATAATGGTCTTCCATACCTTGAATATCAGTTAAGATTGTATATGGGTGATTACCATCAAGTGGTCCACTAGAAATTAATCCCATAGCAATACCTGCTACTGGAGCCTTAATTGGGACACCGGCAGCCATTAAAGCCATTGTGGAAGCACAAATAGATGCTTGAGAAGATGAACCATTAGATTCAACAACTTCCGCTACACAACGAATAGTATAAGGGAATTCTTCTTCACTAGGAATAACATAAGATAATGCTCTTTCGCCTAAAGCACCATGACCGATTTCACGACGTCCTGGTGTACCCATTCTACCAACTTCACCAACTGAATAAGGTGGAAAGTTATAGTGGTGCATCCAACGTTTAGAATCTTCATCGGTTAAGTTATCAATAATTTGTTCATCAGTTTTTGGACCTAAAGTACAAACAGAAATAACTTGAGTTTGTCCACGAGTAAACATAGCGGAACCATGTACTCTTGGTAATAAATCGATTTGTGCATCAAGTGGGCGAATTTCATCAATCTTACGTCCATCTGGTCTAACTTTTTCTTCTGTAATTAAACGACGTACTTCTTCAGAAACGATTGTTTCAAGAACATCATGTACTTGCATAATAGTTTTAGCTTTTTCTTTTTCGTTATCGTATTTCTTAGCTTCGTATTTATCAAGTACTTCTTTATCAATTGCGTCGATTGCGGCATATCTTTCAAGTTTATCAACAATTGAAACTGATTTTTTCAAACAAGCTTCAGCTTGATCACGGACATCTTTTTCAATTGCTTCATCAACATGATATAAATCAACTGAACGTTTTGGTTTTCCAATTTCTTTAATAATTTCTTTTTGGAAAGCACATAATTTTTTAATTGCTTCATGACCGAACATGATAGCGTCAAGCATATCTTCTTCGCTAACTTCTGCTGCACCAGCTTCAACCATGTTGATTGCTTCACTAGTACCAGCGACTGCTAGATTAATATCACTTTTTTCTTTTTCTTCTACTGATGGGTTGATAATAAATTTACCATCTACTCTACCGACATAAACGCCAGCGATTGGTCCATCAAATGGAATATCAGAAATAGATAAAGCAAGAGAAGCACCAAACATTGCTGTCATTTCTGGAGTTGAATCTAAATCAACAGACATAACAGTATTAACTACTTGGACTTCATTTCTAAATCCTTCTGAGAACATTGGACGAATTGGTCTATCAATTAAACGCGCTGTTAAAGTTGCGTGTTCACCAGGACGACCTTCACGTCTTAAGAAACTTCCTGGAATTTTACCGACTGCATATTGCTTTTCTTCATAACCAACAGTTAATGGGAAGAAATCGGTATCTTTGGCTTCATCTGAAGCACATGCTGTGGATAAAACTACGGTATCATTCAAGCGAACTAATACAGCACCATCAGCTTGTTTTGCTATTTCGCCTGCTTCAACGATCAGTTTTTTACCTTCGAAATCTAATTCGAAAACCTTTTTTGACATTTTTACATCTCCTTAATTTTTTAACTGAATTATTATAACATAGATATTTAATCTTTATTACACAAATTTTACTTTTTAAGCATATTTTAAAAAAATCCCATTATGATATCGCTACCATAATTAAGGATTTGCTATTTTTTCTTTTATAAACACAAATTAATAGTTATTACCATACATTGCTTCAAGTTTATTTTTCATTTTCAAATAAGCAATTTCTTCATCTTCATCGTTTATTACTAATTCTTCCATGATACACATTCCGTTTTTTGCTCTATTAATGATATATGGAACAATGTTTTTATAAGAAACTTTTATTTCTTTTGTATCAAGATATTTTTTAGCAATTTCAGATATTGTCTCCGCATAAATTTCTTTAATTCCTGCTTTAATAAATAGCATTGCTGCAGCTTTTCCCACAACAACATCCGCAAGTGAAAATCCTTTTAAATCTTTGTTTTCTTTTATTAAAGTTATCATCGGAGCAATTCCGCGTTTATCACTAATAATTACTTCTTCATCTTTAACAAGAGCAATTGTATGTCCTTTTAAACATTCTTTTGCTTTTTCTAAATCTTTATTCATAGTAATCCTACTCACCGAAATAATTAGCAATTTCTTTCATACGTTCTTGTTGTTTTACTTTAAATGGACAACGCATATTACAATGTCCACATTTTAAACAATTACTAGCTTTAATCACTAATTTAGAATAATGGTTATGCGCCATTTTATCTCCTGCTAAAGAAAGGTCGTAATATTTATTTACTAAACCAATATCAATTTTAGCTGGACATGGTTGACAGTGATTACAATATACACAATTTCCAACCGCAGACTTTGGTGTAAATTCACCAATTAATGAATAATCATTATCTTCTTTTTTAGATTTTAAAAATGGTAATAATTCATGTAAATCTTTTAAATTTCTTACACCAGGTACCGCAACTAAAACACCAGGTCGATCAAGAACATATTGTAAGCATTGATTTTTGGTTAATGCTTTTTTAAAAGGTGATCTCGCATCACTTAATAGTTGTCCACCATGGAATGGTTTCATAACTGAAATACCAATATTTTCAATTTGACATCTTCTAAATAATTTAGCGCGTTCTAAAGTACTACCAATACCATATTCATCGCCACATTCTAAATCATAAGCCGGATTAATCGAAAACATCATCATATCTACTAAACCAATATCAATAACTTTATTAGCTACGGATGGAGTATGACTAGAAAATCCAATATGATGAATAACGCCTTTATTTTTTAGTTCAACTAAATAATCTAAAATACCATTCTTTTTAATAGCTTCAAAATCATCATCTTCATCAATACAATGTAAGAAGCCAAAATCAACATAATCTGTACCAAGTTGCTCTAATTCCCAAGCAAAAGTCTTTTTAATTTGATTAAGATTTCTTGACCAGCCATAGTCTCCATTAGCGTTATAAACAGCGCCAAAATGTACTTGGATATATACTTTGTCTCTTATTCCTTTAATTGCTTTTCCAAATGGCTTATAAACAATACTTCCACCGGCACATAAATCAAAGAAATTAATACCATTTGCAATAGCTTCTTTAATTACTTTTTCAATTTCTTCTTCCGAGCTTCCTTGAATACCACCCATTCCTAATCCTAATGGGTTAATAAGTTCATTTCCTTTTGGTAATTTACGTAATTTCATTACTTTTCAAACTCCTTTTTAACATCTTCTAATAAGTTACGAATTGGTAGGTGTTGTGGGCAAATTCTTTCACATTTTCCACATTTAATACAATCTGAAGCCTTTCCGTTATTAATGGTATAAACCATATTGTAGTAATAATCGGCATTCCAATCGTGATAAATATTTTTAGCATTTAAGCAAGAAAACAAATTTGGAATAGCAATATGCTTTGGACAACCATCAATGCAATATCTACAGCCAGTACATGGAATGAGTTTCAATTCTTTAAATACTTTGCAAACTTCATCAATTGCTTCTTTTTCTTTATCATTTAATGGCTTAAAATTCTTCATATATGATAAATTATCTTGCATTTGTGCCATATTTGACATACCAGAAAGAACCATAAATATTCCATTAAAACTTGCGGCAAATCTAATTGCGTAACTTGCATAGCTTCCGCCATTTAAGTTATCTAATATGTCTTTCGCTTTTTGTGGAAGATTAACTAAACTACCACCCTTAACAGGTTCCATAACAATTACTGGTTTATGATATTTTTGACATACTTCATAGCAAAGTCGAGATTGAATGGCATGGTCATTATAATCAACGTAATTAAATTGAATTTGTACTACTTCAATTTGCGGATATTCTTTTAATATTTCTTCTAATACTTCGGCTTTATCATGGAAAGAAATACCAAAATGTTTAATTTTTCCTTCTTTTTTAAGTTTAAGTGCTGTTTCATAAGCATGACATTTTTTATATTTTTCAAAGATATCTTTACTTTGGGCATGCATTAAATAAAAATCAAAATATTCAAGACCACATTCTTTTAATTGCTTTTCAAATAATGGTCTTATTTCTTCTTCTTTATTAAAATAAGATGTTGATAATTTGTTTGTGAATATGTATTTATCACGTGGATATCTTTTTACTAAGCAATCACGTAAAGCTCCTTCGCTTAATCCATCTACATACATATGAGCGGTATCAAAATAATTAAATCCTTGGCCGAGATAATAATCAATCATTTTAGAAAATTCTTCATAATCAACTTCTTTGCCTTTCATTGGGAGACGCATACAACCAAAGCCAAAATTCTTCTTTACATTTTCAAAATACATGTTATTTACCTCACTTTATATTTACAATATAAAACCTAAAGCGAACTTTAGGTCAATAATTATTTAAAAAATTCTATCATTTTATTAATAGCAATTTGCGATTCTTTTAATTCTGGAAGCATTGCTACATAAGCATGTGATAAGGACTTTTCACCCACTAAATCTAAAAATTCGTATTTTATTTGATATTTGTCAAAAGATTTTACAAGATTTCTACTATAGTGGCGCAAAAAATCGCCTTTACCAGTTACTAAGAATGGTTTAGATATACTTCTAACAAGTTCTTCATTTTCAGGATTAACATATGGATAAAAGTTTGCTTTTTTATATTTATTTCCGTAAATAAATTTTGGTAAAAACATACCAATTTGATCAAATTTTGTTGTATAAAACATGCCACTTATTAATCCAATTGCTTGAATAGAAGGAATAATTTCTTTTACATTAAAAGACTTTCTAATTTTTTCATTATTTTTAAAAGCCGATAAATAATATGCTAAATAAGCACCGGCACTATCGCCAACAAGGAACAAATTATTTATGTCTCCGTTATAATTAATCGCTACTTCATTAATATTATTAATAGCCTCTACTAAGTCATTAAAAATATCAAAAATATAACAATCAGGAATAAGAGGATATTCTACGCAAAATACTACAAACCCTTTTAAAGCTAAATCAGCACAAAAAAGTTTATTTACTTCTTTTTTACCTAATAAAAATCCTCCACCATGAATATTAATAATTACCGGTAATTTTTCTTTATTACCTTTTGGATAATAAATATCCATCTTATGAATATCTAAATTATCACTCAAATAAGAAACATTAGAAATACACTCCACCTTATCAAAAGGAAAAGGGTGTTCTAATTCTCTTTTTGTTAGCCATTTTTCTAACATTTTTTCTTGTTTTTTGACTTGTGTTTTTAAAAGTTTTTTTAGCATATTATCACCAACTTTATTTTACAATATTTTTATTACAATCTACAATTAAAAAAATAAATGTGATAAACTTAAATAACGAGGTGATTAGAATGTTTAATAAAAGCATCGCAATTGATTTAGGAACAAGTAATACTGTTGTTTATATTAAACCTAATGGTATCATTTTTAATGAACCAACTTGTATTGCTGTTAATGAAGCAAATAATCATACTTATGCCGTCGGATATGAAGCCGCTAAACTTATTGGACGTACTCCGCAAGGTATTAAAATTATTAATCCTATTAAAAATGGTGCGATTGCGGATTTAGACGCTACAGCGCAATTTATATCCACTATCTTCCGTTTTACTAAACACTCTCGTCACTTAAAACGAGCAAATTTATTAATTACCGCACACTCTAATTTAACACCTGTGGAAGTAAGTATTTTAAAGCAACTAGGAAAGAAATTAGGTTGTAAAAAAATAACTATTGAAGATAAAGCAAAGATGGCTGCTATCGGATCTGACGTTGATGTTAACTCTTCCAAAGGTTCAATGATTGTTGATATTGGTGGAGGCACTACTGATGTATGTGTCTTATCGGTTGGTAAAGTATCCGTAGCAAAATCCATTCCAAATGCTGGACAAATGATTGATGAAGCTATTGTTCGTTATATGCGTATCAATCATCATATTAAAATCGGAAATAAAAATGCTGAATATATTAAAATGAAAATTGGTTCTGTTGGAGATAATTACGAAAATCGTTTATTACAAGTTAGTGGTGTAAGTATTGAAACATCTTTACCACATAGTGTCATCATCAATACTCAGTCAATAAGCGAAGTAATTAAACCCATCATCCAAGTTATTGTCGATGTCGTTCGTGATACATTATTTATCACTCCACCCGAATTAGCGGGTGATATCGTCGAAAATGGTATTGCTTTGACTGGCGGTGTTGCCTTACTTAACGGATTAAGAGAGACATTAGAAAAAGAACTTAATGTCCCAGTTCGTATTACCGCTGACCCATTACTTTCAACAATTGAAGGATGTAAAACTACTTTAAGAAGTTAATTGAATTACTTTTATAAATTTGCTAACACTTCGTCTAGCACTTTTTCAACACGAGAATATTTTTTAACTTTCTTTTTAAGAAGTTTACCTTTAAAAACGACATATTGTGGATTACGTAATGAAGATAAATCATTTAAAGGATTTTCCTTAACTATTAATAAGTCTCCGCTTTTATTAACTTCAATACTACCTGTAATATCACTAACTCCTGCAATATTAGCATTAACTAATGTAGCAGTATGAAGTGCAAATTTATTAGAAACACCTTTTATACATTTTGTGAAATATACTAATTCTCTCCACATATCGTAATGAGTTACTAATGGACATCCAGTGTCGGTTCCTAAACCAACTTGGATGCCTTTTTTTAGGCACTTTTCTAAAAATTCAATCATACCATTTAATAACACATGTGTATTATATTTTACAATATCATCATATCCTAATGGCTTTGGATCAAGCATTGCAAGCGGCATAGCAGGAGAAAATGTGGCTACATACGCTCCACCATGATTTTTAAATAAATCCACCAATTCATCACTAACTTTAGCACCATGCTCAATAGTATCGACACCATTTAAAATAGCTTCTTTGACTCCTTCCTCACCTTCAACATGAGCCGCTACTTTAAGACCTAATTCATGAGCTTTAGTTGTACATGCTTTAATCATACTTGGAACCATTTTTAACAAACCAATAACGCCTTTTTCTTTGGTATCAAGAATCCCTCCGGTAATCATCAATTTAATTAAATCGGCTCCTTGAGAATTACATTCTTCAACCATTTTAATAGCTTCTTCATTATTTCTTGCGGGTTTAGCAACTGTTCCATCCATATGGCCATTTATTACTCCAATTGCATAGTTAGAAGCAAGAATTCTTGGCCCTAAGTATTTATTCTTTTTAATCAAATCGCGCAATCTAGCATCAAAATCATCAATTCCCCCAACTGTGCGAATTGTAGTTACTCCTGAAAGCAATTCTTTTTCAGCATTTTTTTGACATATTTTAATTCCAATTTTTCTAGTTATTTCATATTTAGAAATAAAGGCAACTAACTTTTTTAAATCTCCAACTTTCTTTTTCGATGGTTTCCCGCTAGCGGGCAAATGAACGTGTAAGTTTATTAATCCAGGAATAACATAACTTCCTTTTAAATCAATAATTTTTGCATCTTTATTAGTAATATTTTGACTAATTGAAGTAATTATTCCGTCTTCAATTAAAATATCATAATTCATTAATAAGTCACTATTTAGTTTTCCATCGTATATGTTGCCATTTTTTAATAATAATTTTTCCATTGTTTCTTATATTAATAGATGATAATTAGCAATTGTTATCTATTAATTTCTCCTTTTTTATCACAAGCAAATTTATTTGATAAACTTAATGCTATAAATTTATAATTATTTTAGTACAATTTTTAATTATAAAACAAGATACTATCATATTTTCTTAATGAAGTAACAAAAAAAGATAGCCAAGTTTCTTCATAAAAGAAATCTACAAATGCTATCTTATTAAAATAATATTTTTAAGAATAAATTAACAATTATTTGCTTGCTGCGTCTTTAAATATTTTTAAGCCTGCATCAGTTAAAGGATGTTTAACCATTTTTTCTAATACTGCAAAAGGAATAGTAGCAATATCAGCACCAGCAAGAGCAGCTTGTTCAACATGCGCTAAATTACGAATTGAAGCAGCAATTACTTGTGTCTCATATCCATAATTAGAAATCATTAGCATAATTTTTTCAATTAATTCGGCACCGCTATTCCCGGCATCATCAACTCTACCCATAAATGGAGAAATATATGTTGCACCAGCTTCACAAGCCATAAGAGCTTGAGGAACAGAGAACACTAAGGTAACATTAGTTTTAATACCCAATTTAGTAAGTTCTGAACAAGCTTGAACACCATCCATAGTCATTGGTAATTTAATAACAATATTTTTATGAATTTTTGCTAATTCTTTTGCTTGAGCCACCATTTCACTAGCGGAAGCTTCTGCCACTTCAGCGGAAATTGGTCCATTAACTAATTCCACGATTTCTTTAATAACGTCTTCTAATTTTCTTCCTTCTTTAGCAATTAAAGATGGATTAGTAGTAACACCACTAATGCAGCCCCATTTACTAGCTTCTCTAATACTTTCAATATTTGCGGTATCAATAAATAATTTCATTTTAATTTTGCTCCTTTTTATTACCGAATTTTAATTCATAGTTTTCAATACATTTTTTAATAATACGCATTGCTTCGTCTTTGCCTTCAACTTCTTCAACAATTGTATCTTTGTTTTCTAATGTTTTATAAACTGAGAAGAAATGCTTAATTTCATCCGATACATGTTGTGGTAAGTTTCTAATATCTTTATATGTATTATAGAAAGGATCGTGCTTACAAATAGCAATAATCTTTTCATCAGGTTCCCCATTATCAATCATTTTAACAACACCAATTGGATAACATTCCACTAAAGCAAGTGGCGTTATTTGTTCAGTGCATAATACCAACACATCGAGAGGGTCATTATCACCAGCATAAGTATGAGGAATAAATCCATAGTTATGTGGATAGTGCGTTGATGTATATAAAATACGATCTAAACGTAACGCTCCTGTCTCCTTATCTAATTCATACTTGTTTTTACTTCCTTTAGGAATTTCAATGCACGCAATAAAATCATTTGGTTGAATTCTATCTTTAGATACAACATGCCAAATATTCATATTTATCACACCCCTTTTTCTATAATTAATGTTAGCATAAAATTAACCAAATTTATATAAATATTTGTTAATCTATGCTATAATTTTTGTTGTTGAGGTGATAAGAATGTCAAAGAATAAACACAAAGTAATTTTTCTTATTTCTTTATTAAGTTTATGTAGTTGTGGTGCCAAAAATAAAATTGTTATTCCATCAATTAAACTTAGTGATTCCTTGTTAACCGCAACAATAGACGAAACTACTAATATTGCTAATTATACTATTGATATAAATGCACCTAACATCAAAGAAAAAATTGAAAACAAAGAAACTTTCTTTTTATATTATTATAGTCCTAATTGTGGATCATGTATTGAATTAAAACCATTTATGATTAGATATATAAAAGAATCTAGTGCCGCGATATATTCACTTGATATTACTAAAATTTTATATACCATTCCTGGTGATACTCAAGAAACAACAATAAAAGTAACTAATTATGATTGGCTTCAAATTAAAGGTAATGAAATACGCGATTTAAATAACACTGATGTTTTTTGCGGACCAAATGGTGATTGTGAAGGAACACCAACTTTAATGACCTTTAAAGACGGAAAATATATTTCTAAGCAATATGGTACTAATAATCTTTTTAAAGATAAAGTATTTAAGCGTTTCATGAATAACCATTTATCAATTAGTAAAACAAACGCAATAAATACTAATATTAGTGACTATGAAAAAGATTCCAACATTATTTATTATTTTAAAAATGATTCGGCAAATAAAGTAAGTTTATACAATCAAATTTTAGCAAATAATATTGATATGTATCTTTATGATACAAGTTTACATGAATCTTCAATTGAATCAAAAATAATTAATTACAAAAATAATACTGAACTATTAGTAAATGATTCCACAACATTTGAAAATATTATGTCGTTTATTTAAAATTTTAGTTGTAGAAATTCATAAACTTTGGTATAGTTATTGAAAGCCCTTGCAAAAGGCTTTGAAAATAGGAGGAAAATTATGTTTAAAATTAAATTAAAAGACCAAACACTCGAATTTGACAAAAAAGTTAGTTTAGCCTCTTTAGCCGATGATCCTAATAAAGAATTTGTCGTAGCTAAAGTTAATAATCGTATCCGTGATTTACATTACGAAGTATATTATGACGCCACTGTAGAATTTTTATCTGTAAAAGATCAAGCTGCCATTCGTACTTATGAGCGTTCTTTACGCTATTTATTCGCCATGGCTGCACAAAGATTATATCCAAATCTAAAATTTAGATTTTCTTATAACGTTTCTCGCTCTATATTCGTACAAATATTAAGCGATAATGTTCGTGTCGATTCAACAATGGTTAAACAACTAGGTGAAGAAATGCGCAAATTAATTGATGCTGATTTACCTTTTGAAAGAATTATTGTTAGTAACGAAGAAGCAACAAAAATTTATCATGAACGTGGATTTGATGATAAAATTGCTTTGTTAAAATATCGTCCAGAAAAAACCGTTCACTTTTATAAGTGTGATGATTATATGAACTATATGTATGGATACATGGTTCCATCAACTGGTTATTTAAGAAGATTTGCTTTACGTTTATATTCTCCAGGTATTATTATTCAATACCCTCGTAGTGAATGTAATGGAAATATTCCACCATTTGAAGATGCACCTACATTTGGTAAAACACTTAAGGAATCTCATAAATGGGCTAAAGCAACTGGTATTGATTATGTTGCTGGTTTAAACAAAATGGTTGAAGAAGCCGGCGATGTTGAATTCATCAATCTTTGTGAAGCAAGACATAACCGTATGCTTTGTGAATTAGGTGATTTAATTGAAAAAGATATCGAAAATATCCGTTTAATTTGTATTGCTGGTCCATCAAGTTCTGGTAAAACAACATTCGCTAATCGTTTAAGAATTGAATTATTATCTCGTGGTATTAAACCTATTCGTATTTCAATGGATGACTACTACTTACCGCGTGATTTAGCACCAGTCGACGAAAACGGTGATGCTGATTTAGAAAGTATCAATGCTTTAGATATTCCATTATTTAACCAAAATATGCTCGATTTAGTTCAAGGCGAAGAAGTACAATTACCAAAATTTGATTTCAAATTAGGTAAACGTGTTCCAGGTCGTGTTTTAAAGATTCCTGCTGATCAACCAATTATTATTGAAGGAATTCATGCTTTAAATGATCAAATGACATCTTTAATTCCAAAGCACCAAAAATTTAAAATTTATATTGCTCCTCAAGCACAAATTAACCTTGATAACCACAATCCAATTTCTTTAACTGACTTAAGATTATTAAGAAGAATAGTTCGTGATAAACAATTCAGAAATGCTTCTGCTGAAAACACCATTGAAATGTGGCCAAGTGTTCGTAAAGGCGAATTTACTTGGATTTATAAAACTCAAGAAGGCGCTGATTATGTTTACAATTCTTTCTTACCTTATGAATTATGTGTCATGCGTAAATATGCTTTACCAGTATTAAAGAAAATTGATGTTGATTCACCAAGTTTCCCAATCGCCGAACGTTTAATTAAATTCTTAAAATATTTCGTCGAAATGGATGATACTTGGGTTCCATGTAATTCCTTAATGCGCGAATTTATTGGCGGAAGTTGCTACCAAGATATTTAAACTATTACTAATGGCTAAGATTTTATTTAATCTTAGCTTTTTTTATGCTAAAA
>CALBGF010000197.1 GCA_937893635.1 uncultured Mollicutes bacterium
AGTATTATTGTTGTAAACAAATTATATTTAATATATAATTTAAGGCGTGCGTATGATATTTAATTAGGAGGTTAACAATATGCAAAGAACATTAAATAAATTAGAAAATTGTCGTACAGAAGTAGTTGTTACTTTTGAAGAAGCTGAATGGAAAGCCGCTCGTGCTGATGCTTTTAAGAAATTAGCTGCTAAAGTTGAAATTAAAGGATTCCGTAAAGGACATGCTCCAGAACAATTAGTAAAAGAAAGAGTTAGTGATATGGAAGTCACTAATAATGCCTTAGATGTATTATTACAAAAAGCTTATGAATCAGCTTTAAAAGAAGAAGGCATCGTTCCAGTTGCTCGTCCATCTGCAGATGTTAAAAAATTATCTGATACTGAATGTGTTGTAAGTATTATCATTCCTACAAAACCAGAAATCACATTAGGTGAATATAAGAACTTAGATGTTGAACACAAAGAAGTTAAAGTTACTGATGAAGAATTAGAAGCAGAATTAAAAAGACGTTTAGCAGATAATGCTGAATTAGTCTTAAAAGATGATGCTGCTGAAAAAGGTGATACCGTTGTAATCGATTTTGAAGGATTCGTTGATGGTAAAGCTTTTGATGGCGGTAAGGCTGAAAATCATTCATTAGAATTAGGCTCTGGTCAATTTGTTCCAGGATTTGAAGACCAATTAATTGGCGCTAAAGCTGAAGAACAACGTGAAGTTAAAGTTACTTTCCCAAGCAACTATCCAGAAGGCTTAAATGATAAAGACGCTACATTCAAAGTTGTAGTTCACGAAGTTAAAACTAAAAAAGTTCCTGAATTAAATGATGAATTTGTTTCTGAATTAGATATTAAAGATGTTAATAACGTTGAACAATATCGTGAATTTGTTAAAAAAGACTTATTAGAAAAAGCAGAAAAGAATGAAAAATCTCGTTTCTTCGATGCTTTACTTGATAAGATTGTTGCTAATGCTACAGTTAAAATTCCTGAAGCATTTGTTAATGAAGAAGTTGAAAATATGTTCAATAACTTAAAAGCACAAGTTGAACAAAATGGCTTAGATATGGATGCTTACTTCAAAATTACAAATTCTAAAGAAGAAGACGTTAAAGCAAAAATGGCCGTTGATGCTCGTAAAAACATCGAAAGATTCTTCGTATTAGATGAAGTTGGTAAGAAAGAAGAAATCGAAGTTAACGATGCTGCAATTGAACTTGAAATTGCTAAAATGGCTGAACAATATGGTATGCCAGCAGAAAAAATCAAAGAAATCGTTTGCAAAGACGAAAATGCTAAAGCTAGATTTGCTGGAGATATCAGACAAAATCAAATCGTTACATTCTTATTAAACAATAACAAATAGTTTAATTAAATGACTAATTTAGGAAAAATGGCTTATGGCCATTTTTTCTACTAATAATAACTAAAAGGAGGTCGTATTATGGAAAACGAAAAAGAATTAATTGCACCTTTGGTGATTACTCGCTCACTCGTAGCGTTTCCAAGTAATCCAACTACTATTGAAGTAGTCCGTGAATCTAGTTTAGCAAGTATTGAAGCTTCTAAAGATTTTGATAATTGCGTTTTGCTTGTTTCACAAAAAAATCCTGATGTTGAAAATCCAACTGATGAAGATATTTATTATATTGGTACATTTTGTTGTGTTATTTCGGTAACTAAACTAAAAGAATACACCCGTGTTCGTTTAGATCCTCGCTATCGTATTAAAATTACATCAATGACTACTGGACCAGATGGATTATCACGTATTGCTACTTATGAACGTGTGGAAGATGTTATGGGTGACCGCGTTGAAGAAGAAGCTCTTGTTAAAGCGATTATCCATGAACTTGAACAAATGCCGGAATTAATTAGTGTGTTACCTAAAGCCTTAATTAATCAATTATCTAAAGGTGTATCCTCTAATCAATTATCTAATCTTTTATCTAATAATTTACCAATTGATCCTGCCCAAAAACAAAGTTTACTTGAAACAACTGATGTTAATAAACGCTTAACAGTTCTTTTACAAATTTTAAATCAACAAAAAGTTATAAGCGAAGTTGAAAAAAAGATTAGTGCTGATGTGCGCGAATCAACTGATAAATCACAACGTGAATATATTTTAAGAGAAAAATTAAAAGCTATTCGTAAAGAATTAGGTGAAGATGAAGATGCTAGCGATAGTGAATCTAAGATTTTAGAACGTCTTGATAATAATCCTTATCCAGAAAATATTAAAACAAAAGTTAAATCTGAACTTAAAAGATATCAAATGATGCCTCAAGCATCTTTAGAAAGTTCTATTATTAAGAACTACATTGATACTTTAATGGATTTACCTTGGTATCAAAACACTGAAGATAATGATGATTTAAAACACGCTCGTGAAATTCTTGATGAAGATCATTATGGCTTAAAAGTAGTTAAAGATCGTATTGTCGAGTATTTAGCGGTTAAAAAGAAAACTGGTAACTTAAAAGCACCAATTATATGTTTATATGGTGCACCTGGTGTTGGTAAAACATCTTTAGGAAGAAGTATTGCTCGTGCTTTAAACCGTAAGTTCCATAAAGTAGCCTTAGGTGGTATTTCTGATGAAGCGGAAATTAGAGGCCATCGCCGTACTTATGTTGGCGCAATGCCAGGTCGAATTATTGCGGGTATGCGTAAAGTAGGCGTTAATAACCCAGTATTTTTACTTGATGAAGTTGATAAGTTAGCTAATTCCTATAAAGGTGATCCTGCTTCTGCATTACTTGAAGTATTAGATCCAGAACAAAATATCATGTTTAATGATAATTATGTTGAAGAACCTTTTGACTTATCAAATGTCTTATTTATTGCTACCGCTAATGACATATCTAATATCCCTGGACCATTACGTGATCGTTTAGAATTAATTGAAGTAAGTTCATATACAGTTACTGAAAAACTTCATATTGCTAAAGAACACTTAGTACCAAAGCAATTAAAACTTGCAGGTCTAGATGTTAATGATGTTAAGTTTGAAGATAAAGCTATTTTATCTATTATCTATAAATATACACGCGAGGCTGGTGTTCGTAGCTTAGAACGTAAAATTGCTTCAATTTGCCGTAAAATAGTCGTTGAATTATTAAATGGTAAAAAAGCTAAAAAAGTGTTAGTTACGGAAAAGAAAGTCCGCGAATATTTAGGATTAGAACCATTCCCAGAAGAAAAGAAAGAAGATTTAGACCAAATTGGTGTTGTTAATGGCTTAGCTTATACACAATATGGTGGATCAATCTTACCAATTGAAACAACAACATACGTTGGTAAAGGTCGCTTAGTTTTAACTGGTAGTTTAGGTGATGTCATGAAAGAATCCGCAACGATTGCTTTAGACTATATCCGTGCGAATGCTAAAAAATATGAAATTAATGATGAAATATTTGAAAAAAATGATATTCATATTCATTTCCCAGAAGGAGCAATTCCAAAAGATGGACCATCCGCAGGTGTTGCTATTACTACAGCATTAATTAGTTGCTTAACTAATCAATATGTTCGTAATGATGTTGCTATGACTGGTGAAGTTTCATTACGTGGTAAAGCTATTGCGATTGGCGGCTTAAAAGAAAAATCACTTGCTGCTCTTCGTAGCGGTATTAAAACTATCATCGTTCCAGTTGATAATAAACCTAACGTTGAAGAACTTCCTGATGAAGTTAAAAATGGCTTAGAGATTATTTATATGACTTGCGTTGATGATGCTCTTAAAGTAGCATTTAGGAGCCAAAATGCTTAATTTCCGCGGCGCTAAATTCATTAAAAGTGCGACATCAAAATTAGATAGACCAGAAAAGAAACTAAAAGAAGTATTATTTGTTGGTCGTTCTAATGTTGGTAAGTCTTCTTTAATCAACGCTTTAGTGGATAATAAGTCTTTATGCTTTACATCTTCTAAACCTGGTCATACTAGATTACTTAACTATTTTGAAATTAAAGATAGTTGCTATTTAGTGGATGCGCCAGGATATGGATATTCTAAAGCGGGTCATCAACATGATGAAAACTTTGCTAAAATGATGGAAGATTATTTTAGTGATAACAATGAACTTTCCTTAGTTGTTTTCTTAATTGATTCACGCCGTGAAGTAAGAGAAGAAGAAATGGATTTATTTAATTTATTTAATGATGATCATATTCCTTATGTTATCGTTCTTACTAAATGCGATAAACTAAATCAAAGTGAAAAAGCTAAGGCAATTAAAGAGATTAATACTTCTTTAAGTCATGTTGATAAAAACAATATTATTTTTACTTCGATTAATGATAAAAAATCAATTGAAAGTTTACAAAAATATATTGCTAATGCTATTAAATAATTAAAATTTATGATAAAACTCGAGTAAAAATTTGCTCGAGTTTTTTTATGCGAAATTTACTAATATTCAAAAATGAAAAGGCTTACACTTTTTATTGACAAAACGCTACGGGGGGGGGTATCATATTTTTGTAATTGTTTTTTTGACTAAACTGTAAGCGGTAACAATTACGAGAAAGGAAATTTTATGATAAAAAAGAAAAATTCGAAAATGCTATTTGCTAGTTTGATGACTTTAATGGCACTTGGCATTGCTGGTTGTAACAACCAAACCTCTGAGTCAACAAGTAAAGGTGATTCAACATCTCCAAGTCTTGTTCCTAGTGTTTCAACATCAACGAAGCCATCAACTTCGGAAACACCAAAGCCATCAACATCGGAAAAACCATCAGAAAGTACAAGTACTTCCTTAGTTCCAGAACATAATTGTGCACATATTTGTGTTCTTGATAACAAATGCATGGATGATAGCTGTACAGATGATAAATGTAAGGATAAATGCTTAGGACATACTATTAGTGAAACTGCAACAATCTTAGAAGCAGAAAATGGTATTATTGAAGGAACAATGACCGGAACTGCCGCGGATGATGCATTTATTGGAGCAAGAGATTCTAATAATGAAGATCATCCTACAAGTGGCGGAAAAGTAGTATTTAACTGGGCCGCTAAAGGAAACACAGTTACATGGAACTTTAAATTAACAGAGGCCATGAAAACTAAAGTTACTTTATGGTGTTGTGCTGGTCAAAACCAAAGCGCAACAGGATTAGGACTAAAAGTTAATGAGCAAGCTTATAATTGGAAAGAAGATGTCGTATTAGGTAAAGGATTTAGTGAAAATAAATGGTATTACTGGAATCCTATTACTGTTGATGTCGAATTAATAAAAGGAATAAATAAAGTAGTTTTATCTAATGAATCTGGAGAATCATGGAATTTAGACTCATTAACATTAGAAAAATATGTTGAACCTACTCATACATGTGAACATGTTTGCCCTGAATGTGGTAAATGTATGGATAATGATTGCACAGATGATGTTTGTAAAGATAAATGTGTAGGACATATTAAGACTAATGACGTTATATTAGAAGCTGAAAATGGTAAAATCGCTGGTACTATGACTGGTAGTGGGGCTGATGATGCCTTTATTGGAGAAAGAAACTCTGATAATCCTGATCACCCTACTAGTGGCGGAAAAGTAGTATTTAACTGGGCGAAAAAAGATAATAGTATTACTTGGTATGTAAATAGTAGTGAAGCATTAGAAAATGTCAAAGTAACATTATGGTGCTGTGCTGGTAGTGACCAAGATGCATCCGGCTTATCTTTATTAGCAAATGGCGATGCTTCTGCTTGGAATGAAAGTAAAGTATTAGGAAAAGGATTTAGTGAAAATAAATGGTATTATTGGAATCCTATTACTACCACTATTAACTTAAATGAAGGAATGAATACTATTAAATTAGTTAATAATGGTGATTATTCTTGGAATATTGATAATTTAGTTTTAGCAGTAAAAGAAGGAGCAACTCTATCTTTAATACACGTATGTGACCATGTTTGTGATGAATGTGGAAAATGTACTGATCCAAGTTGCACTGATGCTGCTTGTGCTGATAAATGTCCTGGTCATAGTTTAGCATTTGTCGATGGCGTTGCAAGAATTGAATGTGAAAACTATGATTCCATCGATAGCGGTATTACCATTGGTAACGCTAATGAAAATGAAGAATTATCAGGCGGTAAATTTATTGGTGACTTTAACTCCCAAAGAAAAGCAACTTATAAAGTTACTTTAAAAGAAGCAACAACAGTATATTTAAACCTACGTGTTGCTTGCGGACTTAACAATAATGATAATGGTGCAGTTGAATTACATGTAAATGGTACAAAAATTGGTAATTATGGCACAAAAACTGATTGGCGTGATTGGGCAACTGTTGAAAGCGCAATTTTCACTTTAAATAAAGGCGAAAATACAATCATTTTACAAGCACCATACGGATCTTACACAAATTTAGATTACTTTGACATCGTTAAAGTTAATGCATTTAATGAAAACAAAATGCGTTTAGAAGCTGAAAACTGCACAAACAATAGCGGTGCTACAATAAACGCTGATGGTACAGTAGGAGATTTTGGTTATCCTGATTATATTGAATTTGAAATTTTCTTAAAAGAAGAAGTAACAGTAGTAATGAACGCTAATATCGCATGCGGCCAAAATAATAGTGATAACGGCGCGATTGAATTACATGTAAATGGTACACATATTGGTAATTATGGTGCTGTTACTGGATGGAGTGATTATCAAGAAGTAATGACTACTTCATTTACTCTTAACAAAGGTAAAAATACTATTAAGATTGCTTGCCCTTGGGGTTCAGCAACAAACCTTGATTATTTTGATTTAATTATTGCCTAATAACAAATTAGTTTTTAGCGCCCTTATCTAAAAAATAAGGGCGTAATCTTATATAAAAGGAGCATATATGAAAAATAAAGCGAAAATAATTAGTTTTTTATTAGCTTTTATTCCAGTTTTAGGAAATAGTAATTTTGTCACTTCTGTTTTAGCCGAAAATCATACTCATAATTACGTTAATAAACATTGTGAATGTGGTTCTTATTTATTAGAAGCTGAAGAAGGTATCATCAAAGGAACTAATTCTACTACAGGAACAACTGATGGATTTATTGCTGAAGCAACTTCTAATAATGCTAGTCATCCTACTAGTAACGGAAAAGTAGTAAGAAATTGGGGCGTAAACGGCAATACTATTACTTGGAAATTTAATCTTAATAAAGAACAAAAAGACACAAATATTCGTTTATGGGTAGGTGCTAAGTCAAATGATTTAAAAACAAGTAATTTATCCATAAGCGTTAATAATATCAATGCAACTTGGAAAAAAACTAGTGTTAATACTATTGGAAACTATATGTTTTATTTTGCTGGAACAGAAGCAACTTTAAGCTTTCCAAAAGGAAATAATGAATTAACAATTACAAATAATAGCAATATAAATTGGAATATTGATTGTCTAGAATTAGAGTTTGATTCATCCACTAGTGTTAATAGTTTTATAGAAGGAGAGCCATTAGGAACATTAGATAGTGGTAATAGTGATTCAACAAGTTATACAAGTAGTATAAAAATTGAAGCGGAATACGCAACTAAAATTGAAGGAACAATTGGTAATGGTTCCCCGTCATTTTTAGAAGAAGATGATGAATGTTCTAATGGCGGTTGTATTGCTAACTGGGGTAATGAGGGCGATAATATCGTTACATTTGAGTTTGAAAGTAGTAATGATGTTAATAGCGCTATTATCAAAATTGCTGTTGCGGGTAGTAATGAAGGAGCAGAATACGCAGATACCATTATTCCAAGAATTAATGGTGGTTCCGGCGGAGCGGCACCATTTGATCGTTACCCAGATGTAGCAGGTATTGATATTACTAGTTCTGGTACATGGGGCGCTTTTAATGGTTGGTATAGTTTCGTAGAGATATCAACTCCTTCAATTAAATTAAATAAAGGCACTAATACATTTGAATTAGAATCATTTAATGGATATTCTGTTAATATTGATTATATTATTATTGAAACTTCAGAAAATACTAATTTTACATATACCAATGTTGATCGTGGTGTTGGTGGTAAAGGTGGACCAATTACTTTAGAAGCTGAAAACGCAATTATTAAAGGAACTAGTAGCGATTCACAAGGTGTTGATGGTATGATTCTTGAACGTCAATCATCTAATCCCGATATTCATGAGACTAGTGGTGGTAAATGTGTAGGTAATTTTGGAACTGTTAATAATAGCATTACTTGGACTTTTAAAAGTAATGTTGATGTATCTTCATTTAAATTATCTCTTTGGGTAGCGTCTGCTTTTAGTGGTGGTAATATTAAAGATATATTATCATTTAAAATTAATGATGAAGAAGCTAATTTTGATCAAACATTATTCCCAAGTTACCCAGGTAATGATAAATGGTATAACTGGGAAGAATTAACAATTTCTAATGCTAAAATTAATCAAGGCGTGAATAAAATTGTTTTAACAAATACGAGTGGTTCTTCATTTAATGTTGATTGCATTCACTTAGAAGTACCAACAAGTTGTATTATTCGTGTTGATAACATTGATGTTACATCTCCAACAATCGGAATTATATATTTTACTAGTAATGTATTTGAAACATATGAAGATCTTGAATTTACATTTGAATATTCGGATGATATAACTGAAAAAGAAAAATTATCTATATCAGTAAAAGTATATTTTGAATTTGGTACAAGTAAACAAGAAACTGTTACATCTATGAATAATAAATTTAAACCTACAAAAACTGGAACTTATACCATAATTGTCACTATTAAAGATGAAGCAAATAATGAAACATCAAGAAAAAGAAACGTTGTTGTAGCAAAAGAAGGAAAGAATAAACCTAATACCCCAATTATCCCTGATAATCCAAATGGTGGCGTTGATGTACATAACATTAATGGAAGAGTACTTGGTGGATGGTTGACTTTTGCAATTTCTCTTCTTATTAGTGGCGGATTAATTGGTTATATGGTCTATAAAAACAAAAAAAGGATATAGGTGATATTATGATATTAAATGGAATATTAGATTGGGAAATTGTTCCTGGTTATCCTCTAAAAAGTTTTGATTGGATATTAGCTATTTATATTTTAGGTGTTGCATTATTAGCATTTGTCTTATTTTATTTTATTTATGTATTTATCTTTACCAAAAATAAAATGAGTAAAGACGAAGAAAAAGAAGCAAATGAACAAATTGCTAAAATTAATAAACTAAATAAACAAGAGAAAAAAGATTCAATAAAAAAATTAGATAAGAAAACAAAACGTTTACGTAATTGGAAAATTATGAAATTACCTCTTTCGATTACTTGTGGAGTTTGTATAGCAGTTTCTTGTATTGCTGCACCTGTACTTTCTACAACTTGGGAAGCGCTTATGCAAGCCTTAAATAAAAAGACAGGCGGTAATAACGATAGTGAAGCAGCGCGACTTGCTATTGGAGAAAGTAAAGAAAATGTTGTAACTTTAGAAAAAGAAGGAGCAGTATTACTACGTAATAACAATGATGTACTTCCATTAAACAAAGAAACAAATAATAAAGTAAACATTTTTGGTAGTTCCGCATTTGGTATGCTTTATGGCGGAGGCGGTTCCGGTGTATTTGTTACTAATAGCACTTATAATGGTAACGATTTCCACGCAACAAGATTTGAAAAGGCAATGTTAGATGAAGGTTTTGAATATAATATGGATATTTATAACCTTGTTGCTAATTATTATGATAAAAAAACATATAGCATTAATGAAAGTAATTATGATATATCTTGTCAATATAATGCCTTCCAAGGTAATACCTATGATAAGAATGGTAATTTATTAATTGCACCAACCAAATTCCCATATGATAACGAACCAGAAGTAAAGGCCTATACTCAAACATATCCAAGTTTAAATGGCAAAACTTTGCTTGATAGCGCTAAAGAATATAGTGATGTAGCTATTTATGCTGTTTCTCGTGCAGGTTCAGAAGATACTGATTTAAATCATGATTTATGTAAATTAACAAGTCGAGAAGCCGATATGATTAATTTCTTAGCCGAAAACTTTGATAAAGTAATTATTTTAATTAATTCATCAAATCCTATGGAATTAAAATTATTAGATCAAGAAGGCATTGATAGTGTATTATGGATTGGACACCCAGGTTTAACAGGTAATAAAGCTGTTGCAAAAATTATATCTGGTGAATATAATCCATCTGGTAAAATGGCGGATACTTGGGCTTATGATATTACAAGTGCGCCATCATTCCAATCATTTGGACCAGACACAACTAAATATAGTTCCGCATTAGGTAAAAGTATTGTTGAATATAAAGAAGGCATTTATGTTGGTTATCGTTATTACACAACTAGAGCCTATGAAGATAATACTTTTAATTATGATGATTATGTGCAATATTCCTTTGGTGAAGGATATTCCTATACAACATTTGAAAAACATATCTCTGAATATGAATTTGATGAAGAAACGAATAAACTATCTGTACAAGTAGCAGTGAAAAACACTGGTGATGTAGCAGGTAAAGAAGTAGTGGAACTATATTTAACCGCTCCATATACTAAAGGTGGTATTGAAAAAGCTTATGTCGAATTAGCAGGTTATGCTAAAACTAATGAACTTAAACCTAATGAAACATATTATGCACGTATTGATATTGATTTAGAAGATTTAGCTTCTTGGGATACTAATAATGGTAATTATGTTTTAGAAAAAGGTACATATGTTCTTTCTCTTCGTGATGACTGTAATACTTTAACTAAAGTTACGGGAAGTAATAAAAATACAATTACTTTTGAATATAAAAATGATGTCAGATTCTTAAGCGGAGATGGCAGAGCTAATTATAAAAATCAATTTAGTGATTGTGAATATGGTCCGCATCAAGATAAGATTCAATATATGACCCGTAGTGATTTTGCAGGTACTTTCCCAAAAACATCTGACATTGACACTAATGATATATCAGATAACGCCAAAAACGCTTTAAAGAATAAATCATATAATACTGACCAAACATTAACTGGTAATACCGATTTAAATCAAAAGAATGGTTTAACATTACGTGATTTAAAAGGCGCTGATTATGATGATCCACGTTGGGAGCAACTCTTAGCGCAATTATCTAAACAAGAATTAATTGATTTAGTTGATAATGGTGGTTTCCAAACTATTAAAATAGATTCAATTAGTAAACGTTTAACTTATGATGATGATGGTCCAGCTTCAATTCAAGTTAAAGGAACTGGCTATGTTGGTGAAGTGGTAATAGCGTCAACTTGGAATTTAGATGCTGCTAAATTAATGGGTGAATCAATTGGTAAAGAAGGAGCCGCTATGGGACTAACTGGTTGGTATGCACCAGGGCTTAATATCCATCGCTGCGCAACTGGCGGAAGAAACTTTGAATATTATAGTGAAGATCCAATTCTTTCTGGAAGTATGGGTGGATATGTTGCGAAAGGCACTGCTAAGTATGGTGTATTTACTTATGCTAAACATATTGCTCTTAATGACCAAGAAACTGAACGTCAAAATTTAACTGTTTGGGCTAATGAACAATCAATACGTCAAATCTATTTACGTCCTTTTGAAATTTATGTTAAAGAAGGCGGATTAGGATTTATGTCATCATTCTCACGTATTGGTAGCGTTTGGAGCGGATCACACGGTTTCCTTAATAGCGTATGTCGTGATGAATGGGGATTTAAAGGCGTCGTAATCACTGACTGGATTAATCCAAACTTAATGCCTGTTAATATGGGCATTCGTGGTGGAAATGATTTATGGCTACTTAAAAACACCATTAGCGGTGCTTCTAAATTAGCAAATGAAACACCTAGTGACGCAATTATATTATTAAAAAATGCTGCTCATCATATTCTTTATGCCTGCGCTAATTCAAACTGTGTTTGGACAGAAGAAGAATACCATGAATTAGGAGTCAATGTTGACTTCTCACAAATGGGTTATGACAATATTTAGAGGTGCTCTTATGAAAAATAAATACAAATCAATTATTTTATTAATGGGTTTACTAGCGGTTACTTCGTGCAATAAAAATCCTGCTAGTACATCAAACTCTTCCTCAACTTCAAATTCTAGTAGTGGTAATACCGAAGTTGAAGTTAATAAATCAATCACAGTCATGTCTTGTAACCTTGATCAAGGACACCAAAATAACAACTATTACCATGAATTAGTAAAAGAACAAATTGTTAGTGTCATGCCTGATTTACTTGGGGTACAAGAAGAAGGAGAAGGTTGGACACTTGCTTTAGAAAGTAGTCTAGAAGAATATGGTTATCAACATATTTATCAATCTCGTGGCGGTAGTTTTCCAGAAGCTAGTGGTATCTTTATTAAATTAGATCGTTTTATTATTAAAGAAAGCGGAACATTTTGGTTTGGTGATGATGAAAATGCCTCAAGCGGATATATTGCTTCCGAATGGGGTGCATCATTCCCCCGTGTATGTTCATGGGCTTTATTAACCGATCGATATACCAATAAAGATATAAGTTATTTTAATGCTCATTTAGAGTATAACCATGCTTATGGAAATATGAATGGTGAAGCGACAGAAACAAATAATACTAAATTATGTCGTAAAAATTCTTGCTTACAAGTAATTAATAATATGAAAAAACTTAATGTTCCTGGTTTCTTTACGGGTGATTTAAATTATTGGCGCGAAGAAGAAAATGAAACATATCAAGCATGTTTAGAATATTTTGATGATTCTTGGGCAAGTTATAAAGATAGCCAAAAAATGTGTACTTTTCATAATTATGGAAAAGAATTAGATGAATCAACACGTGAACATCCTTATTCACCAATTGATTATATATTCTCTACCAAAGATAAATTTGAAATTAATAACTTCATTATTATGAATAATGAGGGAAACAAAGAAAGTGATTTTGCTAGTGATCATTTCTTCGTACACGCTAATTTCTCTTATAAAGAATAGGAGTTATTAAGTT
>CALBGF010000198.1 GCA_937893635.1 uncultured Mollicutes bacterium
ATTTATAAAGTTCAATTTGATACAAGTATGTTTAGTGTAACCACTCAATTAAACTTAGGCGAATATTTATCTAAATGCTTAGAATTAGGAGTAGAAGCAAAAGTTAATTATTCTTCACCAATATTCTCAAATCATAAAGTAAATGGAGCTTATATGACTCAAGGTATGTGTACTGATGGAGAAAATATCTACATTGGATATACTAATAGTGGTAATAGAGGCATATATGTAGAAAAATATGATTTAGCAGCGAATAAAACAATTGCTACAAGTGAAGTAATTAAATGCACAGAAAAAGATAATTGGGGTTATCAAGTCGCAGGAAATGTTTGTTATGCCGAAGGTAAGATATTAGTTACTACAGTTGATCAAGGATTAGTTACATTAAACGCTGAGACTTTAAAAGTTGAAGAAACTAAGATTAACTTTAAAGCACCTAGCGGAAATGAAATAGTAACTGGTATTTCTTATAATTCAATTGAAAAGAAATATGTTGTGTCTTACTCAACAAATAAATCATTTATCTTTGACGCAAGTGGTAATTTAGTTTCTGAATTAGCTAAAGGTACAACTGATGCAACTTTACAATATCAATCTACAACAAGTAATAATGGTTATATTTATCAAACATTTGGTAAAGATGGAACTTATGCTATAACTATTAATATCTTTGATTGGGCTGGTAAGTTTATTACATCTTTATCGATGAATACTAAAGATCAAGAAAACAAATTAGGTACCAATCAATATGGTAGTGTCCAATGTGTATTTGAGTATAAAGAAAAGGTTTATTTGCTTGTTATGCAATGGGATAAATCAACAGGTGGTTTCTTATATCAATTAAACTTTGATTACACTAATATTCCAGAATAATTTTATTAGTTTACTTAAAAGGTGCGCAAATTGCGTGCCTTTTTTGATGCTAAAAGCCCTTTTAAATCGTTTTTCTTTGTTAAATGAGCATTATTGTTATATAATAACAATGCATGGTACTTTTTAGACCATAGCAGAAGGAGAGTTAAAGTGATTTTAACATTAGATTTAGGAAACACCGATTTATTTATTGGGGTTATCGATGATGATAAAGTTATTGAAACTTATCGTACATCAACTGATATCCATAAAAGCGGTGATGAGTATGCTTTTATTCTTAAAACATTTCTTAAAAAGCATATCGAAAATGAAGATATTGAAGGAATTATATGTTCATCAGTTGTTCCGTCTTTAAATTTAAACTTAAAGATGGCTATTAAACGTTTGTTTAATAAAGAATTGTTATTTGTGCAATCAGGACTAAAAACTGGTTTACCAATTCGTATTGATAATCCAAATGAATTAGGCGCAGATTTAGTTTGTGATTGCGTAGGAGCTATTGCTAAATATGGTTACCCAATTGTTATTGTGGATTTAGGAACAGCTTCAAAAATACTTGTCGTAGATAAAAATGGTGCCTATATTGGCGGAACTATTTCAGCAGGTATTAAAATTTCCATTGAGGCGCTTGCGCGTAAGACCGCTAATTTAAGCGAAACTTCTCTTGATGTACCAACCAAAATAATTAATAAAAACACAATAGATTGTATTAATGCTGGTACAATACTTGGAGAAAAAATTATGATTGAAGGCATAGTTAACAAAATGGAAGAAGAATTAGGTTATAAAGTAAAGAAAGTTGTTACTGGCGGATATTCTCATATTATGCCCAAACTAGATGACTTTATTTATGACTATGATTTAGTACATTTTGGTTTAGCTATTATTTATAGGAAGAACGTTTATGAGAAATAAAAAAGTTCAAACTATGGCATTTATTGCCTTATTCATTGCCCTTATTGCGATTATGTCATTTACACCTTTAGGTTATTTAAAAATTGGTACAGTGGAAATGACTCTTATTGGAATACCAGTTATTGTTGGAGGTATAATATTTGGACCAAAAGTTGGAACAATATTAGGATTTACCTTTGGTATTTCTTCATTTATTCAATGTTTTACTGGCTCAGTTTTAGGAGAGATATTATTAGGAATTAATCTAATATTAACATTTGTAACTTGTGTTGTTCCACGTACTTTAATGGGATTATTTGTTCCTTTAATTTATAATCAACTTAATAAGACAAAAATGAAACCAATATTTAAGCATGTTATTGCTAATATGTGTGGTTCTTTACTTAACACTATTTTATTTGTTGGTACTTTATATTTCTCATTTTACGGATGGGTAACAACAAATTATGGCAATATTGATTTATTTTTATTTATTATAACTTTTGTAGGTATTAATGCACTTATAGAAGTAATTGTATGTTCAACTTTAGGAAGCACAATTTCACTTGCTTTAGAAAAATATAGTAATCATAGTATTAGGAGGTAAAACTTATGGAACTAGAAGAATTTGTTAAGAATAATTTATCTGAGGCGATTAATAACTTAGCTAAATGGATTCAAATAAATTCCATTGATGATTCAATGCATAGCGAAGAAAATAAACCTTTTGGTGAAGGAGTTTATCAAGCATTAACTTTTATCGCTGAATTAGCTAAAAAAGAAGGATTTGAAGTTGATAGGTGTGATGGATATTGCACCGAAATCAAATTAGGAAATGGACCTAAATTAATCTCTCTTTATGCGCATAGCGATGTAGTACCAGTATCTGGAGATTGGAAATATCCACCATTTAGCGCTACGATTGAAGATGGTGTTATGTATGGACGTGGTACAAGTGATGATAAAGGACCTGCGATGGCGGCTTTTTACGCTTTGAAATATTTAAAAGAAAATTATGATTTAGGTGAGTATCAAGTTCGTCTTGTTATTGGTGGAAACGAAGAAAAAGGTAGCAGATGTCTTGAATATTATTTCCATCATTTACATAAACCAAATCCAAACTATGGATTCACGCCAGATGGTGATTTCCCACTTATTTATGGTGAAAAAGGTATTTCAAATTATGAATCAGTCGTTAATGTTAATTTAAAACCTTTACTTGAGTTTAATGCAGGAGTAGTCATCAATTCCGTTCCAGATGTAGCTTCCGCTCGTTTAATTAAAGATGAAACTTTCGAAAATACTTTAAAAGAATTAAAAGTAAATTACGAAATTAAATATTTTGATAATGAAATGGAAGTAGTGGCAAAAGGTAAAGCTTCACACGGTTCTCTTCCACAAAATGGTGTTAATGCTGGATTAGTATTATTAACCGCTATTGCTAAACACTATAATAACGAATTCTTAAAGTTAATTACTAAAGCTTATCAAGATCCATTTGGTAAAAATTTAGATTTATATTTCGAAAGTGAATTACTACATTATTCAACATACAATGTTGGATTAATTAGTTATAAAGACCATGTATTCAAGATGTCTGTGAACTTTAGATATCCAGAAAATGTTGATATCAAAAAAGTAATTATCTCCTTAAATAAGAAATTACCAATGAAAACAACATTGCTTAGTGAATCAAAATGTCTATTATTTGATCCTAAGTCTCCAATGATTACAACTTTATTAAAAGCATATCAAGATGTAACTCATGATTATATTACCCCAATTAAAACTATTGGAGGAGGAACATACGCAAAAGAATGCCAAAACACCATCGCTTTTGGTTCGGCATTCCCTGGTCGTAATGATAAGATTCATGACGCTAATGAAAGTATTCATTTAAGCGATTTTGAAAAATCTATCTCAATTTACGCGACAGCGATAATGTATTTATCAAAATTATGAGAATGAAGAATAAAAAATGGTCAAAACCATTTATCGATGAACATCAAGAATGTGTCATGAGCGCTGATAACTATGATTTGAATTTATTAAACGCGTTTATTAACACTAACAAATTAAATTTAGAAATTGGGACTGGTAAAGGTGACTTTATCTTAAATATGGCTAAAATGTATCCCGATGCCCATTTTATTGGTATTGAAAAGTCCGTTACTTGTTTAGCAATAACTGCTAAAAAAATAGTTAACGATCAATTAAACAATGTTCTTTTAATCGCTGATGATGTAAGTAAAGTATTTGAACATTTACCTGATCATTCTATTGATACCATATATTTAAATTTTTCTGATCCATGGCCAAAGAAAAGACACGCGAAACGTCGTTTAACTTTTAAAACTTTCTTAGATAGTTATCGCCGTATCTTAAAAAATAATGGACAAATTATTATGAAAACAGATAACCTTGATTTATTTGATTTTTCTATAGAAAGTTTTAAAGAAAATAATTATGATTTAGAAGTAATAGATTATGATTATGCTTTTAATGGTGAAGTCGATGTTATGACAGAATATGAAAGTTATTTCCGTAATCTCAATACGCCAATAAAAAAATTAATTGCAAAGGTAGGTAAAAAAGATGAAATTAAATAAACATCAATTACAATTATTTGAAGATTTGACGCAACTTAATGGTGTTGCAGGTCAAGAAAATGAAGTTGCTAAATATTTAAAAGCAGCATATCTTGATTTAGGATGCGAAATATTAACTGATAATCTTGGATCAGTTATAGCTTTAAAGAAATCTAAAAATCCTAACGCTAAACGTGTATTTGTAGTTGGACATATGGATGAAGTTGGATTTATGGTTTTACAAGTATTAAATAATGGTTTAATTAAAGCTAACCCAATTGGTGGACATAATTCGGAAACTTTACTTTCTTCTCGTGTTTTATTAAAAACTAAAAAAGGTGACTATTTAAAAGGCGCAATCGTTGCTTTACCACCACACTTAATGAAAAATGCTGGTAATGAAAAGACTAAAATTGCGGATATGTTATTTGACTTTGGTTTTACAAGTAAAGAAGAAGCCTTTGAGGCTGGTGTCTATATTGGCGCTATGATGGTTGTGGAAGGCAAAATGGAAGTCTTACATAACGAAGAAAGAATCTTAACTAAAGCGGTTGATGATCGTTATGGCTTAGTAATTGGATTAGAAATGCTTGAAGCACTTAAAGATGTTGAATTAGATTATGACTTATATGTTGGCGGCTCAGTACAAGAAGAAGTTGGATGTCGTGGAGGACAAACTTCGGCTTATTTAGTTAATCCGGATTTAGCAATTGTTGTGGATTGCTCACCAGCAAGAGATACAAGCGGTGATACATCCGCACTTGGACAATTAGGAGAAGGTGTCTTAATTCGCTTTATGGATGGCAATATGATTGCTTTCCCAGAATTACTTGATTTCCAAGTAGAATGCGCTAAAGAAGCTAATGTCAAATATCAATATTTTGATTCTCCAGGTGGCACAGATGCCGGAAATATTCATAAATTACGTGATGGTGTATTAACTTTAACACATTGTATATGCGCAAGAAGTATCCATACAAATTCTACGATTTTTGATGCGAACGATTATTTATCTGCTCGTGATTCATTACTTGTGATATTAAAGAAATTAAATACAAAAGTAATTGATGATTTAAAAGGAGTACGCAAATAATGAAGGATTATGCAATATTTTATAATTACCATACTATTGGCGATGTTTTATTAATAGTTAGCAACTTAGAAACAAAGCCTAATCGTGTAGTTAAAAATGGTGATGTGACTAGTTTATATTTAGATGATAAGTTAATTGGAATTAATATATTTAACATTTCTAATGTATTAAAAATTAAAAGTAATGGCTTAATTGTCTTGCCTTTAAAAGAAATGATAGATGTTATTAATAATATTTTAATTAACGCTAATGTAGAGACTTTAGAATATAAAAAAGAATCAGGATTTAAAGTTGGTAAAGTTTTAACTTGTGAAGAACATCCAGATTCTGACCATATGCATGTTTTAACAGTTGATATTGGTAGTGAAGTACTTGATATAGTATGTGGCGCTCCAAATGTTAAAGAAGGTCAAAAAGTAGTAGTGGCAACATTAGGAACTACAATGTTTGATGGAAAAAAGATTGTACCAAGTTCATTACGCGGTATCAAATCTAATGGAATGTTATGCTCACCACGTGAACTTCATTTAGAAGGTGCACCAAATGTTCGTGGCATATTAGTATTAGATGATGATGCTATTATTGGTGAAGATTTCTTTAAAAATAATTAATCTAAATAA
>CALBGF010000199.1 GCA_937893635.1 uncultured Mollicutes bacterium
CTTATGGAGTAAGCGAAAATGCTGATTATTATTTTAAAAATTTAGATTTAACACATGGAATTAAAGCAGAAGTCTATTATAAGAAAGAAAAAATCTATCATCTTGATGTGGCAATATTTGGTTTATATAATGCTTTACATTTACTAAGTGTTATTGCTTTCTTACATAGTTCAAATTTAGATATCAAAAAAGCTTTTAAAAATTTTAATAATATTTTTTGTATAAACCGTAGAATGCAACACAAGATAATAGCAAGAGATGTGTTTATTGATGATTACGCACATCATCCGAGTGAAATTTTAGCAAGTCTAGAAATAGCGCGGGAGATGTATCCTAGTCATAGAGTCGTAGGAATCTTTAAACCAGATCGTTATTCTAGACTAGTTAAATTTCAACGGGAATTTAAAAAAGTCTTATTAAACTTTGATAAAGCTTATATCTTACCAATTTACGAATCAGTAAAAGCTAATACAAAGTTATTAAATGCAGATACTCGAATAAGCTATGTTGATACTTTAAGTGAGTTAAAAAACGAAGAAAAAGAAGAAAGCAGCACAGTTTATCTATTCATGAGTTCCAAAAATATTGATGATTGGATTTATGGACTAGCGGATTTTAAAAGTTAAATCTTATAGGAGGCATTATGCATTTTCGAACTATGGCATTTGGATTCGGCTTAATTACCGGAGCAGCACTTACCATATCACTTCCATATTTCGTATCGAAAGCTAAGGAAATGTGTCGTAACGATGACCGAGAAAATCATGAGTCTAATAATGTCAAAAAAGTAACCGATGATATCAAACAAGAATTTTCTAAATTAAGTAATGATGTTAATGAAGACGTCGATGAATTTATGAAGAAAATGGAAAAAGATATTACATCGAAAAAAAAGAAAAAGAAAAAATAAAGCGACGGAACAAAACATCTCATAAAAGTGCGACTAGGCACTTTTTTAATTTGTAAACAACTAGTAAAAATCAAAAAATATTTTTTAAACTCATTGACTATGAAAATCTTTTCATTTAAAATGAAAATGTATGAAAACAAGGAGGAATGTTAAATGGAAAATTTAAAAAGTAGAGTAACGATTTATGAAGTTGCTAAAATCTCAGGAGTTTCATTAGCAACTGTTTCTCGTGTTATCAATAACAACGCTTTAGTTGCCCCAAAAACTCGTGATAAAGTTAATGAGGTTATTAAGAAATTAGGTTACAAACCTTCTGCCTTAGCGCAAGGTCTTGCAACATCTAAGTCGACTTGTATTGGTATTGTTATACCATCTGCGAACTATGTTTATATTTCTAACATGTTAAGTGGTATGACTGATAAAGCAAAAGAATTAGGTTATGATTTAAGATTATATACAACATCCCATAACCGTGAAGATGCTTTAAAAGTTATGGAAAAAGTTATTACTTCCCATGTTGATGGTGCAATTATATTTGATGATGAATTAGAAAATGAAGAATTAATGAAGATTGCTGGTTATGCTGTACCACTTGTTGCTATTAACAATGATATTGAAGCTAGCAACGTTGGTTGTATTCACTTTGGTTACGAACATAACATTCGTAATATCTTAAATGAATACTTAGAACATCCAACTAAAGAAATGTATTTCTTACATTCTCATAATTCTGGTAAATTATTAGCTAGAATTGAAAAAGTATTTGTTGATACTCATGTTAAACATAATATTAGCTATGGTATCTTAAGTAGTGATGACTCTTATTCTAAAACTTATAGTGATTTCTTAAAATTCTTTAAGTCAACAAAGAGTGGTTATTTCTTAACTTATCGTGATTCATTAGCCGCGGCAGTTATGAATGCCGCCCTTGACTCAGGATTAAGAGTACCAGAAGATGTTGAAGTATTATCACTTATTGGTACTAAATATGCTTCAATTATGCGCCCAATGATTTCATCAATGCATATTGATTTATATAAGATTGGTGCTCAAGCTGTTGAAATGCTTGCTAAAATTATGAATAATGAAGAAGTCGATAAACATTATCGTATTGCTTCAGAATTTGTTAAACGTAATTCAACTTTATAATAAAAAACGAAGATAAGGATAGTAGTAATTAATAAATTAGTAGAGAGTTTCTGGATGGTGCAAAGAAATAGTTGTTAATTATGAATACACCTTGGAGTTAGTGCTAATAACACTCGTTAATGCGCGTTAAGTATTGAGTCTAAGACTCACTAAGGTAGATAATGTGAATTATCTATGAATAAAGGTGGTAACACGATTAATTCGTCCTTTAATAGGGGCGAATTTTTATTTTTTTAAGGAGAAAACAAATGGAACTTTATGAAGAATTAGTGGCAAGAGGATTAATTGCCCAAGTAACAGATGAGAAATTAATCAAAGAATTAATTAATAATGGAAAGGCAACATTCTATATTGGTTTTGACCCAACCGCAGATAGCTTACATGTTGGTCACTTTATGACTTTAGTTTTAATGAAACGTCTCCAATTAGCGGGTAATCGTCCAATTGCGTTAATTGGCGGTGGCACTGGTATGATTGGTGATCCAAGTGGTAGAAGTGATATGCGTAAAATGTTAACAGTAGAAGATATTAATCATAACTGTGAATGCTTTAAAAAACAAATGGAAAGATTTATTGATTTTTCTGAAGGTAAAGCCTTAATGGTTAATAACGCTGATTGGTTACGTAATTTAAATTATATTGAATTACTTCGCGATGTTGGTGCTTGCTTCTCAGTTAATAATATGTTACGTGCTGAATGCTATAAATCACGTATGGAAAAAGGATTAAGTTTCTTAGAATTCAACTATATGATTATGCAAAGTTATGACTTCTATCAATTATTCTTAAAATATGGCTGTAACTTACAATTTGGTGGCGATGACCAATGGTCTAATATGCTTGCCGGTACAGAATTAATTCGTAAGAAATTAGGTAAAGATGCTTCGGCTTTAACTATTAATTTATTACTTAATAGTGAAGGTAAGAAAATGGGCAAAACACAATCTGGTGCGGTATGGTTAGATGAAAATAAAACTACACCATTTGAATTCTATCAATATTGGCGTAATATTGATGACGCTGATGTAGTTAAATGTATGAAGATGTTAACATTTATTCCACTTGAAGAAATTGCTAAATTTGAAAAGATGGAAGGAGCAGAACTTAATGAAGCGAAAAAAGTTCTTGCTTATGAATTAACAAGTATGGTTCATGGTAAAGAAAAAGCAGACATTGCAAAAGCAACTGCAGAATCTTTATTTAGTGCTGGTAGTGCTGCAAATATGCCAAGTGTAGCATTAAGTGAAGAAGACTTTACTGATGGACATATTGATATCTTATCATTACTTATGAAAGCGGAATTAGCTACTTCAAAATCTGATGCAAGACGTGCAGTAGAACAAGGCGGAGTTGTTATTGATAATGATAAAGTTAATGATGTTAAATTATTAATTAGCGTTGATCAAGTTAAAAATGGTTTTGTCTTACGTAAAGGTAAGAAGAACTTCAAAAAAGTAGAAATGAAATAATTATTATAAATGTATCTTAGACTTTGTTACCTAAAGTTTAGGATACATTTTTCTATTCGATGGTAATAAAAAAGAGAATACATAAAGCATTCTCGTAATTAGTTAATTAATGGTTTTATGCTGGCTATCAGCCGCTCTCCAAAAACTATCTATTTCTATTTAAATATACAAAATAAATAGATTTGGTGAATTAATAATTTAATTCGTTTAATGATAGCACTACATCTTGCTTATGAAGCAAGTATTTTGCTATATACGTAGTTTTAGTTAAATCTAAAGCCACATAGTCTGAGCTAGACAATAAATTTTCTTTTTTTCCTATATTGATTGCACTATTAATATCACGATTATATTTTTTATTACAGCAAGGGCATTTATATTCTCTAACATTTGGTTCTTTATGCTCT